>NZ_JBECOT010000003.1:0-189717 GCF_040104395.1 Pseudoalteromonas sp. BZA4 | reverse complement strand
AGGGCCGTTGAAGACTACAACGTTGATAGGCAGGATGTGGAAGTGGTGTGAGCCATTAAGCTAACCTGTACTAATTACCCGTGAGGCTTAACCATACAACGCCAAACGCGTTTTATGACAGCGTAACAGACAGAAGTTAAGACACTAAAGTAGATTTTACGAAGCTGTAAGCCATAAGCTTTAAGCTGTAAGAAAATATCAGATTTCCAGATTTATTAATTTGCTCAAAAGAGCGAATTAAACCAAATTTGCTTGGTGACAATAGCGTTTTGGACCCACCTGACCCCATGCCGAACTCAGTAGTGAAACGAAACAGCGCCGATGATAGTGTGGCATTTGCCATGTGAAAGTAGGACATCGCCAGGCTCCAAATAAGAGAAAGCCCGATTCGAAAGAGTCGGGCTTTTTTGCGTCTGGAGCTGTCAGCCAGGTAGGTTGGGTAGAGCGGAGCGAAACCCAACATAATCCATGTGAACCTCTTCATAATTCCATGGTTAAAAAACTCTTAAAATGTCTACCAGGTTGGCGGTCTGTAAAACGGCTTATTTCACCTTGCGCTAATTCGTCTTTTATTAATGAGCTTTACCTCTTCATTGTGCATGACGAATTACCACACTGTTGGGTTTCGCTGCGCTCTACCCAACCTACGCCAGACCCTCAAACTTTACTCTTTCTAGCTCGTATCTTTCCCCTCGCTAACTTTACTCTCGCAACTCGCTAACTCACTCACACTGCTGTACTTCTTTCACATCACCGCGGCCATCGCTTAGGTAGCATTGTTCTAGCAACGAGCAGTAGCAGATCTCGGTTTTGATATTAAAGCGTTGGTCATTTACCTTGTCCCACTGAGTTGCATTGAAGCCTGTTTTCTTAAAACCAAAAAGATTAAGTTCAGCGCCTGAGGCTAATAATCGGTTATTACTAACGCCGGTATACAACCAACCAAATTTTTCAAAGAAATTGATCTCCGGTGACTCATTTTGCAACTTATTTAATTGCTCTTGGTAAGCATAAATATCAAAGCAGCAGTTTTTTATTACTTCAAATATCTCTGTATACGACTTTTCATCGTGGAAGAATTTAACGTATTTAATAATGGCTGGGCCTGATCCTGAGTTTTTAATGTAAAAAGTAATTTCTTCAGAATTTTTTTCTTCATTAAAATTCCCCGTCATCACTTCGAGCCATGGCCAGGTTGCGGCTTTTACTTGTCGTTCTGCGGCGTTGGCTTGCAAGTAAGTGGCATAAAAGGAGGCTGCTGAAATTATAATGGCACAGAGTGCGAGAAATAGGTTTAGCCGCTCGTTGGTAAACCATGCCTTGCGCTGAGTGTTTTGCTGGGTGGTCTTTGTTTGCTCTTCAAGGTTAGAGTTTTGCTCTGTTTTAACGGTGGAACAGCTTGCGTCCTGTTGCTGATTATCCATAATTTTTAATTGTTGTTTTTATAGACTAATAAAGATACAACTTTAATTGGATAGATAAAAGAGACAGGGAGTAAAACTCCCTGATTTGATATTAACTATTTGAGATAAATACGGTGAGCTTTTCACCCACTCTTAAGCTATCTCTTGAAAGGTTATTCCATTGTTTGAGTTTAGTGATACTGACTTTGTATTGCTTTGCTATCTTCCAAAGGCTATCGCCAGATTTCACCTTATACTCGATTTGTTGATCAGCCAATTGCGGCAATATCAGTTTTTGACCAATACGAATGGTGTTTGTTTTTAGGTTATTGAAGGTTTTCAGCTGGCTAACTGTTACTTTATAGTTCTTTGCAATCACACTTAAGCTATCACCGCGTTTAACTGTGTAATGTTGCCATTGGCTATAATCATTGCTCTTTTGATTAGCTAATAGAGTTCGATAACTTGCTTGCTGATCTTTTGGGACCACAATATGTGGCGCATCAATCACCGCGGGATATCGGATAACGCCATGGTTCAGCTCTTCTAGCTCTTGCCATTTTGCTTTGTCTGCCAAGATCACTGCACCTGTCACTGGTAAGGTCGCAATAGCCTGCTCATTCTTAATCGCAGGGAATATCATTTTTTGGTGCTTTAATAATTGTGCTGCGGCCAGTAACTTAGGCACGTATTGTTTGGTTTGCGATGGTAGTTTTAAGCTAAAGAAGTCCGTCGACTTACCTTGTTTTTTATTACGATCAATCGCCTGTAATACACACCCTTCACCAATATTGTAGGCAGCAATAGCATGATACCAATCGCCATCAAAGCGTTTATAAAGGTACTCCATAAAATCCAAAGCTGCGCGGGTGCTGTCGATCACATCTTGGCGACCATCATACCAAGGGGTAATTTTTACTTTGAAGTATTTGGCGATTGAGGGGGTGAGTTGCCATAAACCCGATGCATGTTTGTGCGAATAGGCACTGGCATCAAAATCGCTCTCTATAAGCGGCATTAGAGCGAGTTCTATTGGTAAGTCACGGTTTTCTACTTCTGTGACGATATGATACAAATACGGCGCTGCGCGGCGGCTTATTTCTTCCATGTAATTTGGATGAGTAAGGTACCAAGCAATGCGCTTTTGCACATCTGGGTGACTTGAATCGCTAAACTGTAGTTGAATGCGAATACGCTGCCATACGTCATCAAGTTCACTTGGTTTGAGCGGTGTCACCGCGTCTACTTGTGCTGTTTTAGCTTCTGCAACCACAGTGCCTGGATTGGCTTTGATGATAGGCTTCTTTTCGGGAAGTGACTCAGGGGCAGTCTGACAGCCTGTTACAATAAAAGAAACAACAACAAGGCCTAAAAATCGATTTAAAAACACGTATTAAAATACTCCGTTAACTTAGGTGCGGGTAAACTAAAGCGCCTAAGCTTAACATAGGGTGAGCTAAAAATGACCATTAGATTAACAGCTCGCTAACTTACTCACCCAATTGAAATTAAAACGAAATACTAACTTGTAACCCAGCATAACCATGGTTTTGTGCTTCCCAATAGCGGCTGTCTATTTCTCGGGCTCTGGCATAGATCTCTATTCTGAATGGCTTTGAGTCCACGCCCATACCCACACCAACATAGCCATCAATATTATTGTGGTCGTCATCATAGCGGTCGCTGTAGTCGTGGTCATCTCGGTCGTCGTATACAGCAAGCTCAATTAAATCTAAGCCCACTTCGCCATAGACAAAAAAGTCACTGAAATAGCCAAATTTTATGCCGCTATCTAAGGTGAGAAATGTCTCCCGATCACCTTTTTTAGTAAATACTTCTGCTGAGCCTAGTGCTGTTGTAAATGCTGCGCCGAAATTGCTGTAGTTATTTTTAGCCATAAATTCGATGCCGGCTGAGGTGATTGAATCAGTACTATTATGTTCTGATTTAACAAACAGGTTCATATCTGGACTGTCATAAATACCAGCAAAGCTTGTAGCAGGAATGAAGGCAAGTGATGAAAAGAGTGCTAAGGCGAGGTACTTCATAGGGCGTGTTGTCCTTTTATGATTAATTTTGCAGCAGTGTGTTTGGTATTTAGGCAAGGCAGAGCCTATGCAGTGTGGTTGTTCCACATAAATAGGCGATAACGCAGCATCAATGCCAAACACGCGCTGCCCTTCGGGTTCTTCCTAGGGGCGATTAACTCTTTGTTGCTCAATTTTTACTTAGCCCACTAGGTTACAAATCTCGCGCCGCGATTAAATCGCCCCTAGAGTGAACAAATTTCAATCAACAAAGGTCAACACGCCCTAGAATCCATTAAACGTTAATGGGTACATGATACCAAACAGCGCCTTAGCAAATTGTAAGTAATTGTTCTAACTATGTAAGCTAACCGAACACGCAGCGGAAGCAGGCTCCTTGTTGGCGTTTGATATATACCAGATCGCCGCCATGATTGAGCATGATCTGGCGCGATAAACTTAAGCCTATTCCTGAGCCTTGTTGCTTGGTAGTAAAAAATGGCACGAAAATCATCTCAATTACATGATCGCTGATACCTGTACCATTGTCGCTGACCTCTAAATACAGTTGCTGATTAGCATTTTGTGCAATGCTTACTTCAATGCACTTTACTGACTCTGGAGTATTTAACTGCTTAAGGACATCAAGGGCATTGGTAAGCAGGTTTATTATTACTTGTTCAACTTGGCCTCTATCTATCATTACTAACTGTTGGCTTTGCACCGATAAATTCAACGTAATATTAAGTTGCTTAGCTTGTTGTGAGTGCAGAGCGACAACTTGCTTGGCAAGATCGGCCAGAATATGTGGCTGTAAGTGTGGGGCGGGTAAGCTACTAACCTTTTTAAATTGCGCTATAAATTCCCCTAAATGCTCGGTTCGTGATGCGAGTGTTGTTAGGGCGAGTTGCAAGTCTTGTTTATCTTCCTGATCATCAAAACTAAGCTCAGTTGGCAGCAGTGCCGTACAAGTTTGTGCTAAAGAAGAAAGTGGCGTAATCGAATTAGCGATTTCATGGGTTAGTACTTTTGTAAGGCGCTTATAAGCTTGTTGCTCTTTTAATTGCAGCTGATCATGAATCGATTGCAAACTGATCACTTTACGAACTTTACCTTGGATTTCGGCAATACTGATCTGCACAGATAACGTATCGTGCTGCTCACCATTTTGCCATGGCACGGTATTACGGCTATTTTGTTTTGCGTCTTGGACTAGGTTGGCTATTAAACCTAAATCATCGATGTGCTTTACAGCTTGTCCAAGTAAACGGCTGACCGCCGGATTGCTTTCAATAATAGTGCCTTGTTCATCACATACTAATACTGCTAAATCGATATGAATTAATAGCGCTTGTAAGAACTGGGCTTGTTGCTCTGCATTAAAACGCGCAGCCTGAATTTGTTGTTTAACCTGCTCAAATTGCTGCTGCATAGGGTGTTGGTCGCCAAAGCCTAATGTGCTGTCTCCATTCGCTAAAGCGCGAAACACCATATCTGCACGCCTTGTTTGGCGTTTAAATAAATTAAAAATTTGCGCGGCACATACCAAATTTAAAATAACTAAAAGTGCCGAAATTGCAGAAAACCCGCTTTGCTCTACTTGCCAAAACAAAGCTATTGATAAACCAATTAGTGCAGCTAATAGGCAGGCTAAGCTAATAAAATTTCGCATCGATTAAAGTCCGTATTTTTCTAAACGACGATACATGGCTCCGCGTGTTAGGCCGAGGGCTTTAGCTGCATGACTCACGTTCCCTTGAAAATGCTTTAAAGCTGCACGAACGGTTCTTTGCTCGATGATTTCGAGATCAAAAGTGTCGTAGTCAGTGGCGTTTGAAGAGAGCTCACTTGTGCTAACAGCAGCATTTGGTGAGCTTATCACTGAGCTTATATCGAGCTCTGAGCCTTCTGAGAGGATGACTGCTCGCTCAATTGCATGGGCAAGTTCACGGACATTGCCTGGCCAATGATACTGACTTAAACGTGTCATATCAGATGCTGCAATCGAGAGCTCACGTTTGTATTTATATGCAAAGTGCTGCAAGTAGTAATTACACAGTAATGGAATGTCTTCACTGCGCTCGCGCAGAGCTGGCAAACGGATCTCTACGGTATTAACACGGTACAGTAAGTCTTGCCTAAACTTGCCTTTAGAAACTGCTTGTTCGAGGTTTTCATTGGTTGCACAGATCAAACGAATATCAATATCGATGACTTTTGAACCACCAACCGGTGTTATTTGCCTGTTTTGTAGTGCTGCGAGCAGTTTAACTTGTTGGTTAAGCGGTAAATTACCTAGCTCGTCTAAAAATAAACTACCACCATGGGCCAGCTCAAATCGGCCAATGCGATCTTCTTTCGCGCCAGTAAACGCCCCTTTTTTATGGCCAAATAGTTCGCTTTCAAACAGACTTTCGGCTAGTGAGCCCATGTCTAGGCTTATGAAGGGTTGGCTTTGGCGCTGGCTTGCATTGTGGATTGCATGGGCAGTGAGTTCTTTTCCTGTGCCACTTTCGCCACTAATCAATATGTTGGCATCTGTGTTGGCTGCTTTGTCGATAACCGAAAAAACCTGCTGCATGGCATCACTTTGGCCTAAAAACTCAAATGGTTGATTGCCGATTGACTGCTGCAAGGCCTGCTTTTGTTTTGTGAGCTTACCAACTTGCTGCTTGTCTTTAGCGTGTGAAAATGCCGCTGCAACAGCACCGAGTAATTGCTCATTTTGCCAAGGCTTGGCAATAAAGTCAGAGGCACCGGCCTTAATTGCTTCGACCGCTAGCTGAATATCGCTGTAGGCCGTCATAAGCAGTACCGCAATGTTAGCGTCTTGGCTCATGATTTTTTTTAGCCAGTAGAATCCTTCTTTGCCACTAATTGAGTCTTGCGTGAAGTTCATATCGAGTAACACTACATCTATGGCTTGATCCGCCTCATGCTGTGCGTTAATGATAGCTTCGATATCAAAGGGGTTATCTGTGGTTTTTACAACCTGATAATGCTGCTTTAAAAGTAATCGTGCGGCGATAAGTACGTCGGGGTTATCATCGACGATAAGAATTGATCCTGCTTGTTTCATAGCTATTTATTATTATTCCTTTATGGGAACACTAAGACTAATTGAAAATAGTAACAGTGTCCATTTATGGACGATATATGGGCTTTGAAGTGTTCTATAAGCGGACACTTGATTATATGCACTCGTATTGATTTTTGTATAAGTCTTTGTAATTTAATAAAAATAAAAATTGGCACAAGAGTTGTTTTATCTATAGGTAATTAGCACCTAGATAACTTAAAGGCGTCAACATGGATAAGAAAATTACACGCTCAAATAACAAAGCATTTTTTAAGAAATCAGTAATAGCAGCTGCATGCTTAGCTGTTGCGGCAGCAGCTTATGGTTTCACGCAAACTGAGCAAACAGGTCGTAGTCAGCAAGTAACCGCGACAAGCTTAACGATTAGCACAGTACAACAAGGTGAATTTGTTGATGCTTTAAGTCTTCGTGGTCAGGTTATGCCTCGCACTACTATTTACCTCGACACCATTGCCGGAGGCCAAGTCGAAGAGCGACTTGTTGAGCAGGGTGAGTTTGTTAAAAAAGGCCAACCACTTGTGCGTTTAAGCAATACCAACTTGCAGCTTGATGTAATGAGCCGTGAAGCACAGGTGACTGAGCAGCTTAACTTTTTACGTAATACGCAAATGAATATGGAAACCAGCCGTTTAAACTTACGCCGTGATTTGCTTGAAATCGATCTTAAAATTACGCATTTATCGCGTCGCTTAAAACAGACTCAGCCGCTAGTGAAAACGGGTGTGTTAGCTCAAGAGCAATTATCTGAAATTCAAGAAGACTTAGCGTATTACAAAGCGCGTAAAGAACTAACTCTTGAGCGTCAAAAGCAAGAAAACAGCATTCGTGAAGTTCAGGTAGCTCAGCTAAAAGACAGTGCTGACATGCTAGAAAAAAACCTACAGTTTGCGCGTAAGAACCTTGAAAACTTACTCATAACAGCACCTGCCGATGGTTATTTAAGTGAACTTGATGTTGAAATTGGTGAATCAAAAGGCCGTGGTGCTCGCCTAGGGCAGATTGATATTCCTAATGAATACAAGCTAGTTGTGCGACTAGATGAGTTTTACCTGAGCCAAGTTCAAACAGGTATGCAAGTGCTGATTGAGCATGAACAAGGCGAAATTGCGGCGACGGTTAGCAAAATTGATAGTCGTGTTCAGCAATCACAGTTTCAGGTTGAGGTCGATTTACCAAACGGCACGAGCAATATAAAACGTGGGCAAAGCCTTGATGTACAGCTGATGCTGGGTGATAGCAAAGGCACTGCTTTATTACTTGAACGCGGCGCATTTTTTACCAGCTCAGGAGGTAACTGGGTTTATGTCATGGAAAAAGATGGCAACCGTGCAGTACGAAAAGACATTCGTCTTGGCAAAAAGAATCAAAACTATTATGAAGTGTTGAGTGGCCTAAGCGCCGGAGATCGCGTGATCACCTCTAGCTACAGCAACTTTGATAAAGCACAACAACTACAATTTTAAGGATAAAAACAATGATTAAATTAACTAACTTATCACGCGTGTTCCGTACTCAAGATGTTGAAACAACAGCGCTTAATAACATTAACTTACATGTAAACGAAGGCGAGTTTCTTGCCATTATGGGGCCATCTGGCTGTGGTAAATCAACATTACTCTCTATTTTAGGTATGTTGGATTCGCCATCGGCAGGCAGTTTTGAATTTTTAGGTGAAGACATCGCAGGGTTTGGTGAAAAGCAATTAGCGGCACTTAGAAAAGCGTCGATTGGTTTTGTTTTCCAAAGCTTTAACTTAATTGATGAATTAACAGTATTTGAAAACGTTGAGCTGCCATTACAGTATCAAAATATCTCAAAAAGTGAACGTAAACAGCGAGTAGAAGAAATTTTAAAACGTGTTGCAATCGACCATAGAGCAGATCACTTACCACAGCAGCTATCGGGTGGTCAGCAGCAACGTGTAGCAGTAGCCAGAGCTCTGGTGATTAATCCAAAACTAATCTTAGCGGATGAGCCTACGGGTAACCTTGATTCAAAAAATGGTGATGAAGTCATGGCGATGCTACGTGAGCTAAATCGTGAAGGTACCACGGTAATTGTGGTTACCCACTCAGAAAAAGAAGGTAATTATGCTGACCGTTTAGTGCGCTTACTTGATGGCCAAGTGATGGTAGATAAAGCTAACCGTGTTCAACAAACAGCAGAGGTGGCATAACATGATTTTAAGTTATTTGATCACCGCGCTGCGCGCGTTTAAAAACCAAAAACAGCACTTTATTTTAAATGTTCTGGGTTTAAGTGTGGGCTTAGCTGCGGCAATTTTAGTTGCTTTGTTTGCAAAAAATGAGCTTTCGTACGATAGTCAACAGCCACATGCTGAGCGTGTTTATCGCGTTGGCCAAGACTTCTCAAAACTCGGTTTATCTGTGGTGCCTATTTTTAATTATGTGCAGTCAAAGCAGGCCGAAGATTACAGCCAAGTTGAAGAAGTGTTCGGATTAACTATGGTCGAGTTGACTCGTGAAGCCATGGTTAATGTGAGTTACCACAACCAAGGCTATAAGTTAAATGCTTTATATGGTGCTACTGCAAATATTGAAAATTTCATTGCTCTGAAAACGCTGGCGGGTGACTTAAAAACCGCAATGAGTACACCAGACAGCCTCGCTTTAAGTGAGTCAGAAGCACTGCGTATTTTTGGTCGCACCGATGTGATTGGTGAAACACTTACACATGAACAAGGACAGTACACAGTGCGTGCCGTGTTTGCAGACTTAGCAGATAACACTCACTTTGCCTTTAAAAATCTTGTTTATGTTAAGCATGATCCAAGCGAAATAGATATCAACAGTAGTTATGTTTATATGCGTGTCGCAGAAGGCACCGATACAGATGGATTAGCTAAAACCTTAACAGAGCGATTTTTTAGCGGTTCGATGCTGGAGCAAGTTAGTTTAGAGCTGCATCCATTACTTGATTTGCACCTAACGGCTAAATCACCGTTTGAGATGAAAGCTGGTGGTGCTAAACAAGTGGTGATGATTTGTGTTGGTCTAAGCATATTACTTATTCTTATTGCAGGTTTTAACTTTATTAATATGACAGTCGCTCAATCGACGAAACGTGCAAAAGAAGTGGGAGTGCGTAAAGCGCTTGGCGCAAGTAAAGGCCAGTTAGTAACGCAGTTTTTATCTGAATCTGTGTTGGTATCAATGCTTTCAATGGTGATTGCATGTGCTTTAGTGGAGCTATTTTTACCAAGCTTTAACCAACTAGTAGACCGCGAATTGGTCGTGAATTATGCCTCTGAATTTGGCATTGCAATTATTGTGGTCGCAATTGCTGTCGGCATATTAGCTGGGCTTTATCCTGCATTCTTTATTTCGTCATTCAGTGCAAAACGCGTTTTAAGTGGTGACTTACAGCGTGGTAATACTGCAATATGGGTTCGTAAGAGCTTACTAACCTTACAGGCTTCACTAGCAATAGGTTTAATCATTGCCTCTGTTACCTTGTTAAAGCAATTAACTTACTTACAAAGCTTACCTTTAGGCTATGAAACAACACAAAGATTGGTCATTTCAGAGCTACCTGTAGGCGAAGTATTCAAAAAAGAAAAAAATGCTTTAGTTAACCGTATCAGTGCAATTCAAGGCGTACAGCAAACAACAGTGATTGATACCCGTTTAACCGTTTCAATCAATAATACACTTATGCCAACGTGGCCAAATGGTGAAGCGTCTGGCAGCTTAACGCCTGTAGTAGGTGCAAGCTACGATGTTGTAAAAACGCTAGGATTAAAACTGGTTGCTGGCCGTGACTTTAGCCGTGAATTTGCTGGTGATTGGGCAAGCCGTGCAAATGGAGTAACAAGTACGGGTACTATTGTGACTGAATCTGTCGCAAGGCAAGCGGGTTACACTAACATGAGTGACATTATTGGTAAGGTAATTAAAGACTCAGGTCGCGGCGTAGATATGCGTGTTGTGGGTGTGGTTGAAGATGTAAAAGTAGGTAATGCTAAAGATGCTAACTCAAATATTATGTTCTTATGTGGCTTTAACTTTTTGTCACCTGTATCAGAATTAATTTTAACGATTGATCAGCAAAACTTGCCTTATATTAAAGCTCAGATCGCTGAAGTATTAGCAAGCTCAGCCAATATCTATGAGCCAAAAATTAACTTACTCGCAGACAACTACAAAACCCTGTTAAAAGGTGATGAGCGAATTTCGAATGTAGTTTTAATTTTTACCGGCCTTGCTGTGTTCTTAACTTGTTTAGGTACCTTTGGTTTGGCTTCGTTTGCAACAGTGCGTCGTCAAAAAGAAGTGGCTGTTCGCAAAGTGCTAGGTGCATCTCGTATCAGTATCGTAAATATCATTGCTAAAGAGTTCTTAGTGCTGGTGGCGGTAAGTATTGCTATTGCGTATCCAGTAACTTACTTCTTGGTAGGTGATTGGTTAGCCAACTTTAATGACCGTATTGAACAAGCTGTATGGGTGTATTTAGTCGCTGCCGCCGCGGTGGCAGCGATTACCTGGATTACCGTTGCAAGTTTAGCCTTCAAGGCCGCAAGCACCAGACCATCGCTTATTTTACGATATGAATAACAGTAACTAACTCCCAACTATAAGCCCAGCAATACAGCTGGGCTTTTTTAGCTTTAAATGAGTCGCTATAAATGACGTTCTACGTAGGACGTGCTTTAGTGCGTCGGTATGAGAGTTAAAGGTCTTTAACCTTCACCGCGGGGTTACCTGCTACTAGGGTATTTGCCGCGACATCTTTGGTAACTATTGCCCCTGCGCCAATCACGGCATTATCAGCAACTTTAATACCCGCAAGTATAATAGCGCCTGCACCAACCCATACATTGTTGCCGATGCTAATCGGCGCTGCAAAATTAGCTTTTGCTAAACGCTCAGTTGGGTTTACTGCATGCGATACTGCAAGAATTTGCACATTTGGGCCTATTAAGCAGTCATCACCTATCGTAATTTGCGCATCAGTTAGCGGCGCATCGAGTACAGTACAGTTAATATTTATGAAGGTTCGCTCACCTATTTTAATACCACTGCCATAATCACAATGAAAACCCGCTTCTATAACAACCTGCTCGCCACAGTGATCAAACATGCCTTTTAGTCGTTTTAAATTGCCTTTACTCGGGCTTTTTGCAAATAAACGGCAAATTTCATGGGTATTTTTTCGTTGTTCGAGTAAGGACTTATCGAGGCTATTAAACTCTTTCATGGGGCATATTCATGGTTATTTTTGCCAATAGCTTAGCGTGTTGGTGATGAAGATCAAAATTAAAGCTGTGTAGGTTAACGATCATTCACTTGCCATTTATATTGTTTCGTTTAAAATCTCAAAACTTTCGAAACGAAACTTATGTAATTCACTTTATGACAAAACGAAACACTCAACAACGTCGCCATACAATCTTAAGCCAAGTGAATGAACTTGGTGAAGTTGCTGTTGAAGCGTTAGCGGAGCAGTTTCAAACCTCTGAGGTGACGATACGTAAAGATCTGACAGCCCTTGAAAAAAGTGGCTTGTTGCTACGCCGTTACGGTGGCGCTATTGCATTGCCGCAAGAAATCGTTGCAAATAGCAACGAGAAAAGCGACTCGCTTCGCAAAATGGCAATCGCACAGGCGGCTGCAAAGCTTATTAAAGACCATAACCGCATCATCATTGATAGCGGCCGCACTACAGCAGCGATGATACCTGAGCTTGCCAAAAAGCGCGGTTTAGTGGTGATGACAAATGCTATTAATGTCGCTAACCGACTGCTTTCATTAGAAAATGAGCCAACACTTTTGATGACCGGGGGAACCTGGGATCCGCATTCAGAATCGTTTCAGGGCCAAGTTGCGGAGAATGTTCTTCGCTCTTACGACTTTGACCAACTATTTATTGGTGCCGATGGCATTGATATTGATAGAGGTACTACAACCTTCAATGAATTAGTGGGGCTAAGCCAAGTGATGGCTGAAGCGGCCCGTGAAGTAGTGGTGCTGGTAGAGTCAGAAAAAATTGGCCGAAGAATACCGAATTTAGAACTGCCTTGGCAGCGTGTAACCACTGTTATTACAGACAACAACCTGTGCGCAGATAAGCGTAAGGCGATAACAGCATGTGGTGTACGGCTGATCTGTGCAGAAATTGAATAACCCGTAATAAGATCGACAACACCTTATTACGCATCATTTATGACAACACATACCGCCCAAAGTAGAACGCTTTGGCATGTGCAAAAGGAGAAATTATGTGTGGAATCGTTGGGGCTGTTGCAGAACGCCCAGTAAACAAAATACTTGTTGAAGGCCTAAAGCGTCTTGAATACCGTGGCTATGATTCGGCTGGTGTGGCTTTACTTAAAGGTACTGAGCTTAACACTGTAAAGTCTGTGGGTAAGGTTGCTAATCTTGAAGCGGCACTCAATGACGCAGCAGTTAATGGTACGACAGGTATCGCACATACGCGCTGGGCAACTCATGGTGGCGTAACTGAAGCGAATGCTCATCCACATGTTTCGAATAGCGAAATTGCCCTAGTTCATAACGGTATTATCGAAAACCATGCCAGCCTACGCGATGCGCTTAAAGGCGACGGTTATGAGTTTTTATCAGAAACAGATACTGAAGTCATGGTGCACCTTATTCACCAACTTCGCCAACAGCACGATACGCTTTTAGCAGCTGTGCAAGCTGCTGTTAAGCAGTTTGAAGGTGCATTTGGTACAGTTGTTTTTGATAAAGCGAACGATAACGAAATCATCGTAGCGCGCTCTGGTAGCCCACTGGTGATTGGTTTAGGTCTTGGCGAAAACTTTATTGCCTCTGACCAACTTGCTCTATTACCTGTTACACGAAGCTTTATTTACCTTGAAGAAGGTGATGTGGCTCGTATTACCCGTGACAGTGTTGAAATTTTTGATGCAAACGGTGATGCAGTCGAACGCGAAGTGATTGAATCGAACATTACGCAAGATGCATCAGGTAAAGGCGAATATCGTCATTACATGCTGAAAGAAATTTACGAACAGCCTCTTGCTGTACGTAACACCCTTGAAGGCCGCTTACATAATGACACTGTAGCGATCGATGCCTTTGGCGAAAGCGCTCAGCAAATCTTTAAAGACGTAAAACACGTGCAAATTATTGCCTGTGGTACTTCATATCACTCAGGTATGGTTGCTCGTTACTGGCTTGAACAATTTGCTGGCGTGAGCTGTAACGTAGAGATTGCATCTGAGTTCCGTTACCGCGAATCATTTGTACATGAAAACAGCTTACTTGTGACAATTTCACAATCTGGTGAAACAGCCGATACGCTTGCTGCACTTCGTCTTGCAAAACAGCAAGGTTACATGGCTTCAATGACCATTTGTAACGTACCGGGTTCATCATTAGTACGTGAATCTGATTTAGCCTTTATGACTAAAGCCGGTGCTGAAATTGGTGTTGCATCAACTAAAGCCTTCACCACACAGCTTGTTGGCTTATTAATGCTTACGGCATCTATTGCGCAAGAAAAAGGCCTAGATCAAAGTGCGATTGTGAATGCAATTAAAACACTTCCTAACAAGTTAGAAGAAGCACTACTGCTTGCAGAAGGGATTGAAGATTTAGCTGAAGAGTTTGCTGATAAGCACCACTCACTATTCTTAGGTCGTGGTTCACAATACCCAATCGCGATGGAAGGTGCGCTTAAGCTTAAAGAGATTTCATACATTCACGCCGAGGCATACGCAGCGGGTGAGCTTAAGCATGGCCCTCTTGCGTTGATTGATGCCGACATGCCAATCATTGTTGTGGCACCAAACAACGAGTTACTTGAAAAGCTTAAATCAAACGTAGAAGAAGTACGTGCCCGTGGCGGTATTATCTATGTATTCGCAGACAAAGACTCAGCGTTTGAATCTGACGAAACAATGCGTGTAATCAACGTAAACCATGTAGATGATGTGATTGCTCCAGTTGTATATACAATTCCGTTACAGCTGCTTTCATACTATGTTGCGGTTATTAAAGGCACCGACGTAGACCAACCTCGAAACCTAGCAAAATCGGTAACGGTTGAGTAAGTTTAGAGTTGTATATTTTTTATTAAGGCGCAATATGCGCCTTTTTTTGTACCTGCAATTCTGTTAGCTTAAAAAATTACCAATATTTCTTAAGGATAAGTCGTGCGACTATTTAAGTTACTCTGTATTAGTGGTTTTTTACTCTGTACTTGTCATGTAATGGCTCAACCCGCTGCAGATGATGCGGTTACAAATTACAGCCAACATACGCATACTATCGAATCAAGTAATCTTAGTGAGCAACGCACTGTCGTTGTGCAATTGCCAAAAAGCTATCAAACACATCCAAACAAAAGGTATCCCGTTATTTACCGTTTAGATGGGGCCGGTAATTTACCATTGATTAATGCTGTGCTTGAGCGCTTACAAGAAAATGATCAAGCGCCAGAGGTGATTGTAGTTGCAATTGAAAGCACTAATCGACTTAGAGATTTTTATCCTACAGTGAACAAAGAACCACAAGGGCCTGTTGGTGAAGGCGGTGGTGCAGCAAAGTTTTTAGCTTTCGTAGAGCAAGAACTGATGCCTTTGGTTAATAAACAGTATCGTACTCATGATTATAGAGTTATTGCAGGAGCCTCAGCTGCGGGTGTATTTGCTCTTTACGCAATGCAGGCTGATCCTGAGTTATTTCAAGCGCACATTGCATATAGCCCTGCGGTATGGTGGAACTATGGCGCCCCGGCTAAGAGTCTAAATACCTTTGTTACTAAAGCCAAAAGTATTAACAGCTATGTATATATGAATATCGGCGAAGAAGCCGGCATTATGCGCGAAAGATACGATGATATGCAGCAAACGATGCAAAATAGTAAAGTACCAAATCTGCGCTTTAAGAGCGACGCCTTTGCAGGCGTTTCGCATAACCTAACCTCAGCTGCTGGGGCATTTAATGCGTACCATGGCTTATTTTTATCTAAACATATGCCTTTGAGTGCACTAGGCGATGATGTTTCATCAATTGATGCCTATTATCAACGTTTATCTCAGCAATGGGGCGAGCAAATAGCGCCACCAGACCGCGCTGTTAGGATGCTGGGTTACAGCTTAACGGATAACCAGCAATTTGAGCGGGCTATTGAGGTGTTTAAGTACAATATCAAAAACTACCCTAAATCAGCGTATGCACTGTCAGCTTTGTCATATGGCTATGAAATGCAAGGTAATACTCGCCAAGCATTAGTTCAAATCGAGGCTGCAATCGCTGTTGCAGATGACTCGTATCCCTACCCTGATTACTTAAAAGAGACAAAAACGAGGTTACAAGGGCAGCTATAGTTAAGCTGCCTTAAACAATCAATGGTCTTGGTGATAATAGCTTAGGGTTTGTAGGGCAAGCGCAAATACATCTGCGCTGTTATCACCATTAACGTTTTTAACCACAGTCACCGCGCGTTGATGATCAACACACATAATGGTCATGGTAATGCCACCCATACTACCGCCAGAGTGCATTACCGCGTGTGGCATGTCGGCCATCAAGGCTTGTAGTTCAGTATTATGTTGGTATTTTTCTCTTTGCTGATAGTTTTTGAAACCTGTCATCCAACCAATACCAAAATTGACCTGTTCACCATTAATGAGTGTGGCAGGGGTAAACATTTCATCCACGCTGGTTGCTTTTAGATAATTGCCTTGCGTGTGAGCTACTGCAAACTTGACGATATCACTTGGTGTTGCAATAAACCCACCGCCTGCCCATTTATAGCTGTGATCGGTCTGCGGTGAGTTAATTAAACGGCCCTGATCAACGCTATAAGGTCTTGCACGATGTGGGATCAGGGTAAACTGCTCATCAAAATATGTGTCGTTTAACTTGAGTGGCGAGAAGACTTCTTGTTCGATAACTTCTCTAAAATTGCGTTTCGGATCAGCGCCTTCCATCGCTGCGCTAACTAATGTCCAAGCGAATGTTGAATACTGCTGTTTGGTGCCCGGCTCAAACAGTAGGGGATCATCTTTAAACATGGCTAAAGCGCTATCAATATCGCCATACCATTTGTTGAGTAAAAACTCATTGGCGCCTTTTTTGTAATGGCGGATCCCTGCGGTATGTGACGCGAGCTGGCGCAGTGTTAAAGCTGCATGTTTTTCTGGCCAGTTAGTTACATAGTCGGTTACAGGTTTGTCTAAGTTAATCAACCCCTTGTCGTAAAGGCGCATCATAGCGGCAGTGGCAATAAGTTTAGAGACACTGCCAATGCGAACCTTATGCTCGGGACTCATTAAGACTTGGTTTTCGATATCGGCAAAACCATAACCCTTTGCCGCGATTATTCCTGATTTATCGGCCACTGCGACAGTAATGCCCGGTACTGTTTTCGCACTCACCGCCGATTGAAAGGCGGCATCAATCGCTTGTGGTAGTTCAGCTGCACTAGTGACATGGGCAGCCATCAATAGAGGTAGGCTGATGAGCGAGCGAGCTATACGGTGTTTGAGCATGGCGGCATCCTTTTTGAGTAACCTTGCAGTCACTATTGTTATTATTTTTAAGGCATTTTTAGATTGCTCAAATTTTCTCTAGATGACAACCCATAGGCGCTTAATTGCACATTTTTCACGTTGTGATGAACATTTAAAAAGAGCATAAATAATAGCGATTGATTATTTTTTAGTTGCTTTCACTTTTTAAGCTGTTTACAATCGCTGCGATTTTAACCATTCACACACTGTAGAGGAGTAAACAATATGACTTATACAACTTGTTCCTTTGCAGGTCGTTTTCTTGCCTAGCTCGAAGCTATTTCTTTATTAGCTTTTCAAAGCTAAGCCTGATCAATTAATCAAAGACCTGCCAAATCATTTTTCGTTAGCATTTTTCTATTGCAGAGAAAGGAATTGGTATTATGGGCAAGTCCGTCCAAAAACTTACTGATAACGTTAGCCTTATTGCGTCTAAAGAGTCGTGGATTGAAGGGCTAGCAATACAACAATTAATTAAAACTTCTGAATTACCTGGTATGCACGCTGTAGCGGGTATGCCCGATTTACACCCAGGTCGAGGTTACCCCATTGGGGCTGCCTTTTTTACAGAAGGTAGAATTTACCCCGCTTTAGTGGGGAATGATATTGGCTGCGGTATGTCGCTTTGGCAAACCAATACTAAGTTAGCCAAGTTAAATGTAGATAAGCTCGCAAAACGCTTAAGCGATGTTGAACAGCCGCTAGATGAAAGTTGGCACACATTGATTAGCGAGCGAAAACATGAACTGGCTATCACACAAACTGGTTTTGATAGCGCCCTTGGCACCATAGGTGGTGGCAATCATTTCGCTGAATTTCAGGCGATTGAAGAAGTGTTTGATCAACAAGCTTTGCTTGCTTTAGGCCTACAACCTAAACAATTGCAGCTATTGGTGCACTCTGGCTCTAGAGGGTTAGGGCAAGCTATTTTAGTTAAGCATATTGCAGAGCATAACCATGATGGCCTTGAGGTCGTGAGTGATGCCTTTACAGATTATATGGCTAAACATGACGAAGCACTGCGTTGGGCACAGTTAAACCGAGAACTGATCGCACGGCGTTTTTTACAAGCTATTCGTGCTGGTGGCGAAGAGGTTTTAGATGTAAATCATAACCTTGTAAGTCAATCACAGATTGCAGGACAAGCAGGCTGGTTACATCGAAAAGGTGCTACATCCAGCGATCAAGGGGCTGTTATGATCCCGGGCTCTCGCGGTGATTACAGTTACTTAGTTAAGCCAACGGCTGAGCAAAACGTAAACTTACGCTCCCTTGCACATGGCGCTGGTCGCAAATGGAAGCGTGGAGAATGCCAAGGCCGTTTGAGTCACAAGTTTAAAAAGGAAGATTTATATCGCACTGCGTTTGGTAGCAGGGTGATCTGTAATGATAAAACGCTGCTTTATGATGAAGCACCACAAGCTTACAAAGACTGCCAAACAGTTATTGATGACCTTGTTGATGCTGGGCTGGTTACTGTAATTGCCAAATTAAAGCCTGTGCTTACCTTTAAAACACAAGGAACGTGCGGATGATCTTAGTGCAATTATCGTCAGGGGCGGGTCCTTTAGAGTGCTGTAAAGCGGTGGCTATGGCTGTTAAGCGCCTTGAGTGTGATGCTAAAGCATTAGCTATTAAGGTGAATGCTCTTGCTGTAGAGCAAGCTGAACTTTCAGGCTGCTACAAATCGGTATTACTTGAATTAACCGGTGCTGAGCCGCGAATTTTAAAACAGTTTGCTCAGCAATGGCATGGCTCGATGTTGTGGGTTTGTCAAAGCCCATTCAGAGCAAGGCATAAGCGTAAAAACTGGTACTTTGGCGGTCAACTATTTGAAATAGCAGAGCAAAAATTTGATAGCGAGATCCGCTTTCAGCAATGCCGCGCAAGTGGCGCGGGAGGCCAACATGTAAACACCACTGATTCGGCTGTTCGTGCTACCCATGTTGCGACAGGAACTACTGTTCGCGTAGAGAGTGAAAGAAGTCAGCATGCGAATAAGCGTTTAGCTCGAGTTTTGCTAATGCAAAAACTGGCAGAACAAGCTCAGCAGGCTGCTAGCCAGCAGCAAAAGTCGCGGTGGCAACAACACAATGAGCTGCAACGGGGTAATCCGATTCGTACTTTTAAGGGCCCTGAATTTAGCCAGACTCACAACGGAAAAGGTATTCAATCAATACAATGGCATTAAAGCCCGCTCTGCAGACACAAGCCCACGAGCAAGGCACACGGTAACAACTGCTGATATTAATTGGGCAGATATAATTTTTGTGATGGAACATAAGCATAAACAACGCATTAAAGCGCAGTTTAGCCGTTTATTACAATACAAGCCGATTCAGGTACTCGATATACCCGATGAGTACCAATATATGGATGAGGCACTCATTGAAACTTTAAAGCAGTCAGTCGATGATTGCTTGTATATACAAGTTAAATGGTAGCTCTTTTGATTAAAAATAAACCCCGCATTGCTGCGGGGTTTTTTGTTTTTTAACAACCAGTTAAGTATTAAAAGTTAGTCGGTGCTGGTGGCACGGTGAGTGGCTTTTTCGGATTGTCTTTTAGCTCTTTTAAAAGCTCTTCTACGGCACGTTCAATCGATGGGTCTTTACCTTGGTAGATTAGCTCTGGGCGGTCAACAACCTTGATATCTGGAGTGACACCTTCGTTTTCGATGATCCAGTTGCCATCGTTATCTAAAATGCGGAATGTTGCAGCGATAACTTGGCCGCCATCTACTAGGCTTGGGTTACCCGAAATACCAATTAATCCACCCCAAGTACGGGTACCAATAAGCTTACCTAACCCCGCTTGGCGGAAGTAGTAAGGAATAGCGTCACCGCCTGAACTTGAATAACCATTGATCAGCATGGCTTTTGGACCATCATGAGCAAATTGTGGTGTTTTCGTTGGCTCAACACCGCGGCGCTTCCAATAGTTAAGCGGTTTACGGGCAAGCCAGGTGATCATGTGCTCAGGAATAAAGCCGCCGCCATTGTATCGGTCATCAATAATCATGGCGTCTTTGGTGGTTTGCGGCATGTAGTTTTTGAACATGGCGCGGTTACCTTCGTAGGCTGTATTTGGTAAGTGAACATATCCAATGCGGCCATTTGATAGCTTATCAACGTAGGCTGCACGAGAGTTAACCCAGTCTAAATAACGCAAACCTTGCTCGCTGGCTACAGGCTTAACGGTTACTTGCCATGCACCTTTGCTGCGCGGTTTACTGTTAAGAACTAACTCAACTTGCTCGCCTTGGGTGTTTTCTAGTAATTCGTAGAAGTTAGCTACGTCTTTTACTGAGCGGCCATTTACGGCAATGATGTAGTCGCCGTTATGTGCTTTTACCCCTGTTGTGCCAAGTGGTGAGCGGAAGTCTTCATGCCAGTTTTCACCTTGGAAGATTTGCTCAATTTTTACGTATCCAGACGGATCGCTGGCAAGTTTTGCACCCAATAAGCCGTGCTTTTTACGCTCTGCTTTTGGCATATCACCCGACTGCACATAAATGTGGCCTGAGTTTATTTCACCTGCGATTTCACTGAGAATGTAATCTAGGTCACTACGGTGTGAGATAGCATCAGCCATAGGTTGATACTTGGCTAAAATTGCGTCCCAATCTTGGCCGTGATGGTTTTCATCGTAGAACCAATCACGTAATGTACGCCAGCCTTCAACATACATTTGCTGCCATTCAATTTGTGGCTCAATTTTTAAGGTCATGTTACTAAGATCAAGCTTATTCGCTGCTAGGTCTTGTTTTGCTTTAGGCTCAATTAAGCTGTAATCGTTACCCGCATGCACTAACAGGTGCTCACCATTGCTCGAAATAGTGTAGCTGCTTACCCCTTTAGCCACAGTTTCAAGCTCGCTGTCGTGAGCTGTGCCTATTAATTGTAGGCCGCCATTAGCCAGTGTTAGCACGCCACCTTTTACTGCCGTTAAACCGCGATAATCTCCAGCTGGCGCATTTAAAGCGGTTACACGCTGCATAAAGCCACTGCTTTGCAGGCTATTACTGTTTTTCTTGTCGTCATCTTTTTGCTTATCGCTGACGATCGCTGTTTCGTCACTTTGTAGTGCGATAAGTGGTTTGATTTTGTCATTTACGGCAGCGGCATAAATACGCGTTGCACGATTAAACATGTAGTCGAACTCGTAGCTGCTGAAGGCTAAGTTAAAGTCGCGCTCAGAACTAAAATACAGGTATTGACCATGAGGAGAGAAAGTTGGGTTTTGCTCATTGGTCATTTCATCCGTTAAGCGAGTCACTTTCTTTTTATCAACATTGTAGTGCCACAGTGAGGCATAGCGGTTTTCATTGTTTTTCACATACACAATGTCTTCGCTATTTGGCGACCAAGTATATTGGCGAATGCCTTCTTCATCGTAGATGCTGGTATCAATTTTGTGTTGCTTACCTGATTTTGCATCTATCCACCAGAGTGTGTGGTTTTTATCTGCAAATAACAGTTTTGAGCTATCTGGTGACCAAATAGGTGTAAAACGCCAAATAGTTCCGTTGCTGGTTAGCTGCTTGGTGGCATTATTTTTACTGCGGTCTTTTAAGTAAATTTCGTATTCGCCACTTTCATCGCTCATATAAGCAATATAACGGCCATTTGGCGACCAACTTGCGTCAATTTCGCGGCCTTTTGCTGTGTAAGATAAGTTACGTGTTGGGCCTTGTTTAACCGGTACGCTAAATAGCTCACCGCGGGCAGTAAAGAGTGCACGCTTACCATCATGAGAAATCGACATTGAGTCGATAAAGTCACTCACATTTTTTGTGTACGGCATTGCGTATTGACGCACACCAGCAATGTTAATACTTAGCTTGCTGCTTTTTTGATTTTTTGGATCAAAGCGATAAAGGTAACCACCGTTTTCATAAACAACAGCATTTGGGCCAGCTGATGGCCACAGTACGTCAAAGTCTTTATGGTTGGTTAGCTTTTTCGGCTCAGCGCCTTTTTGGTATTGATACAGGTTAAGGGTGTAATCACGGTCAGATACAAAGTAAATGTTGTCGCCAACCCAGGTTGGTTGCTGATCGGTAGCGCGGTTAGTGGTTAGCTGCTCTGAGGTATTGTTTTTTAGATCGTAAACCCAGACATCTTGTGCACGACCGCCACGGGTACGCTTCCAAGTACGAAATTCACGGTCAATTGGCGTGTAAACATATTTACTACCATCTGGCGAAAGCATACCGCCGCCCGTTTCTGGAATAGCCAGAGGCTGCTCAAGGCCACCGTCAGCAGGCACCATGTATGGACGACCCATACGTTTACCCCACGGTGTGCGGTTAGCACGAAATACCACATTTTTGCCATCCGCTGTCCAATCGAGAACACGATAATCAAAACCGCCGCGTGGTGGCATTGGGCCAACATCGTTGTAGTAAGTCAGTTGCTTTAAGTCAGAGCCATCGCTGTTAATTACATAAATTTGGCGGCTGCCATTGTATTCGGCTGCAAAGGCAATGCGTTTACCGTCAGGTGAAAACTTAGGGAAGGTTTCAAAACCAATATGGTCGGTTAAGCGTTTGCTCTCGCCTGTTTGCGTATTAGCAATGTAAATATCACCACCGTACACAAAGGTAACGCTTTGGTTATGAATATCTGGAAAGCGCAGTAAGCGCGTGTCTTTAGTTTCGTAAGCTGATGCCCAAGGTGCCAGTGTCGCAGCCATGGCCAGTGCCAACGTTGTTAGTTTTTTCATGGGATTACATCCTATTTTGGGAACTGTTACATCATAACTATTCAGTTTCAAATAGCGATGCTGATGCGATGAAAGTCTGTTACAAAATATGAATAAAAAAAGGTTGGCAGTAAATGCCAACCTTTGCGAGCTATGTCATACCATAAAACATAACTTCTTAGTGGTCGTGATCGTCACTTTCTTCTGCGATACCTAACCAAGTGATGGCGCTTGGTGCAAAAGTCAGTTCAAGATCACCTTCAATTTCAAGATCTTCGATATGTACTTTTAGTACGTGCTGAGCGATAGGGTCAGCAACGTAAGCAAACTCACTATTTTGTGACACAGTCATGCTGAAGTTCATGCCCTCTGGCATCGTTGTTACGTCTTCTTCAGTGATATCTACTTTACCGGCAAGTTCCCAGTGCATGTGGCCGTCGTGCTCATGGGCTTCAAGCACGTTTAAAAAGCCTAAGCTATCAAGTACTAAAAAGTGCTCACCGCTTGCTGAGAATGAGTAAGATACAGCACTTGCGCCTTCATCAAGTTGCCACTCAAGTACTTCCATTTCAGCTTCGCTTGGATTGATACTTACAAATACACCTGATGCAATTGCAATAAAGCTTTCACTACCTTCATGGCCATATAATGTGCCAATACGTGTATCACCTAGAGCATCAATATTGGCGATTTTTTCTGCATGATATTCATCATCATGCTGGTGGGCTACCAGTACACCGTCACCACAGCCAAATGCTACATAATCATGGTTTTGCGCTGCACCGTGTAAATCTGGGCAAGTAACTTCAAATGTTTGTTCAAGCTCATATTCACCGTCATGAAGGTGGAAAACACCCACCTGATCCGGCAGGATTTTAGCGTTTGAAGTGCTTTCGCTATCCGCACGACGCAATGTTGCAACTAGGTGCTCGCCACGTGGCTCAGCAACACCATGCATATTGATGTCGTACTGAATACCAGCAAGTGTCGCGGTTTCGTTAGCAATGTCGTTATCGGTTAACACTTCTACAGAGGCAACTGTACCTGCATCGGCATTACCATCGTAAAACACGGCCATTTGGCCATCATGTTTAACGATGTGAGTAGGGCGGCTGCCCGTTGTTAGCTCGTAGTCACTAAATGCAGGGCCTTGTTTATAATCATGTAAATGCTCGCCATGATCTTCACGCCATAAACCGCCATCGATAAAGCCTAAGAAATCTTGGCTGCGGTTAGCAATAACTGCATAACGGTAGCTTGGTGAAACATTTAGTGAGCTTGAATCATGGATAAGCGAAAACGTTTCTAGTAATGAGTCGTCATCTAAATCAAAGATATTCGCTTCGTTGCTATCAGCTGCTAAAACCGCTAAACGGCCCATTGAGTCAATGGTATAACCGTCATCATGATCATGGTCATCACCACTGTCGTCAGGAACCTCGATAGGGTCTTTCTCAACAATATTTGTTTCTGCGTCACCACATGCGGTGATCAGGGTGCTACTAATTGCCAGTGCCAATAGTTTTAATCTAAATAAGTGTGTCATGTAGGTTTCCTTTAATTGTAATTTTGTTTTAGAAGTAGCCGCGAACACCAAGCGCGAAACTACGCCCAGGACGTGGTGCAATATTTTTTAAGAATGAGCTATGAACGCGGGCTTCTGTGTCCGTTAAATTTGTGCCTTTTAAATAAAGCGATAGGTCTTGGTTCAATACCGATAAGTCATAAGAAATACTGGCATCAACAAGGGTATAGCCGTCTGTTGTGGTTTCTTCTTGTGCTATGCGGTCTTGTTCTTGGTAGCGCGTAACGTGAATATTTGCCGTTAGATTCTCTGTTTGATAGCTAAACTCAGTACCAAAACGCAGTGGTGGAGTACGTGGTAAATCTCCGCCGTCTTTTAGGCGCGCGCGTACATAATCAGAGAATAAGTCGAGTTTAAATTCGTCGGTTAGCTGCCAAGCAACTTGCGCTTCAAAACCATGTAAAATCACATCGTCTGTTTTAAATAAATAAACCGGTAGTTCAGATGAATGATCGTGCTCTTCTTCGTGATCATGTTCGTCGCCATGGTCGTGATCATGACCGCTTTCAGCGTATAGGCCTGTGTTGATCTGGTAATAATAGTTATCTACTTGGTTGTAAAAGGCATTGAAGATAAAGCCAATATCACCTTCGGTTTTACGGAATGTCAGGTCGATATTATTTGCTGTTTCTAAGTCGATAGCCTCTTCTGATAGCTCAAAATGACCATCATGAGTGTCGAATAGCGCACCAACTTCATAAGTTGCAGTACCAATGTGTGGGCCGAAAGATAACAGCTCAGAAGCAGACGGAGCACGCTCAGAACGCGATACCGATAAACCTAGGTTATAACCCGGTGTAAAATCCCATACCACACCTGTTGATAAGCTTACCGGTATAAACTCTTGGGCAACATCAAATACGCGTGTGTAGTTTGATTCTTCGTGGTCATGATCATGGTCGTGCTCATCACCGTCTTCATCATGTGCATGGGCATCGATCTCAGGTAACAGCACATTATTAGCATCAATAGTAACTCGCTCAACACGGCCACCTAATTGCACTAAAAAATCGCCAAAGTGCTTTTCTTCCATAATTGCAAAAGCAATACTTTCAGTAACAGAAGGAGGGGTGAAGGCTTCAGAACCTTGTGCTTCTACATCACTTTTTTTGTAATGAAAACTAACGCCACCATTCCACTCATCAAATTGGCTATGCAGAATGTCAACGCGCAGCTCATTGGTTTCGTTTTTGAAAGTTGTGCCTACAGCACCGTGCTCGATTTCAGCGTGTTCGTAGTCTGTGTGGCCTGCACGTAAGTTAATTTTGCTTAGCCACTCACTGTCGATATTGTATTCACCAAGTAGCTGGATTTTGGTTTGTTCAAGATCAGCAAAAACAGCTTCTTCTTCGCTGTGCTCTTCTTCGTGATCATGTTCTTCTTCTTCACCATGAGTATGGCCAGGAATACCGTATTGGCGGTTAAATTGCTCAACCGCAACACCAAGGTAACCTTGCTCAAATAAGTAGCTAGTGCCTACAGTAAAGCCATCTGAGTCTTCATTACTGTTTTCTACTACGTACTTTGAGCTGTGCTCTGTGTCGTCAATATCGGCGGCAACAGGTACTTCGTAATCGTCTGATTCACGCCAGAATGCATCAGCATAAAAGGCAAATGACTCTGTTCCTGTGGTGGCATTAAACGAAGCAACTTTTTGCTCATCTACAGAGTTATGTTCTAGATTCCACTCACCGCGTGTTGTGCTGTCTGTTGGTACGCGACTGTCAACTACGTTGACGACACCACCAATTGCACCGCTGCCATAAAAAAGAGTTGCTGGGCCACGTAATACTTCAATTTGCTGCGCTGTTGAGGCTTCCGATGCCACTGAGTGATCAGGGCCAACACGTGACACATCACTTACATCTAAGCCATTTTGCGTAATTAAAACACGTGGGCCGCTCAAACCACGGATCACAGGCGTACTGGCAACCTTGGCATGAAAGTTTGTGTTAACGCCCGGCAGCTTTTCGAGGCTATCGCCAAGCGTTGATGCTTGTTGGCGTCTTAATTGTTCGCCAGATAACACACTAACAGGTGAGGCAGATTCCATTGCCGACATATGAATCGGCGTTGCTTCAACATCAATCACTTCAATCGGTGAGCGCTTTAGATTAAAGGTTGCGCTGTGGTCTTGGTCATTGGCAAGTGTGATATCTCGATGTAAGTGAGCATAACCTGGCGCTGAAATATGTAGCTCTTTTAAGCCGTTATTTAAGCCGCTGATTTCAAACTCACCTTTGTCGTTAGTTGTTACTTTTTGATCAGACCCTTCAAGGTCAACTGTGGCATTAGCCAGCGCTTTACCTTGGTTATTTAAAACAACGCCTTTGATCGATTGTGCCAAAACACTGGCTGGTAATAACGCTGCTATGACGACAGCCACTCTTGAGATGTTATTCATTATTCACCATTATAGATATGTTATAATGTATCAATTGTGCTTTAATTGTTATAATGTATCAAGTGTGAATCGACGAATGAGTCTTATTCTTTTTTGTAACAGCATGTTTAAAGTGAGGTAAATGGAGTGATTGGGGTTATGAAAGCAGCAAAATTAGCAGTGATATGCTTTATGGTTGGATGTATCTTTTCAGCTCAAGGGCATCAACACCATCATCATTCACATGGTGAGGGAGTGCTTTTTGTGGTTCATGATCAAGACAAATGGCAGGTTAAGTTCATTTTACCGGCTGGAGATATTTTTGGCTTTGAGCATCAGCCCGAAACAGCTGAGCAAAAGCAAACTATTAAACAAACGTTAGCCCAATTAGCAAATTCACAGCAGTTAGTGACATTTAACGGCGAATGTAAGCTTACTCAAGCAAATTTTGAAAACCCATTTGAGCATCACACTCATGATTCACATCAAGACTTAGAAGTTGAATACTCGTTTAACTGTGATAAGCCCGTCTCTAAAGTCACAGTTACTTTATTTGCATGGGCTGAAGCAATATCTGTTATCGAAGCACAGTGGATCACAGAGCAAGCGCAAGGGATAGCAGAGCTGACAGCAACAAAACCTTATATTGAGTGGCCGCTATGAATAAACAGCGATTAACCAGCACACTTAATAAAGCGAAGCAGGTTTGCCTTGAGCATGGCAGAAAGTTCACCATTCAGCGCAAGCAAATACTGCAAATATTACTAACCACCGACGTGCCGCTATCGGCCTACGAATTGGCCAGTTGCTACAAGCTGCGTACAAGTTCAAGTGTATCTGTTATGTCTGTTTATCGAATCTTGAGCTTTTTGGAGTCGGTAAACCTTGTTCGCAGGCTTAATAGTGCTAACAAATATATCGCTTACGGTACCGACAGTGAGGTTTTTAAGCGTGAGACTTCTTTGTTTTTGATTTGCCGTCACTGCCAAAAAGTTGAGACTTTAGCGGTTTCACAGAGTGACGTTGCAAAGCTTTTCCCTCATTTTGATGATGCAGGTTTTACCTCACAAACAAAGCAATTTGAAATGCTGGGAGTATGCAATGAGTGCCAAGCAAAACTTGCTTGATGCACTTTTTATAATTCATGTGTTCAATTTTGTAGGAATTATTCAGTGAAATTACAAGAAATAATGGACAAGTTTGCCATCGGGTTATCAGCTATGTGTGCTATTCACTGTTTAGCTGTGCCTGTGTTATTGGTTTTATTACCAAGTGCTGCAGCACTGGGTTTAGGTAACGAGCAATTTCATTTTTGGATGTTAGTTGCGGTACTGCCAAGCAGCTTATTAGCACTATTTTTAGGGTGTAAAAAACATAAACGTTATCGATTATTGATGCTAGGTGGTGCAGGGCTGGTGTTGTTGTCTGCAGCGGTGCTGCTTGGCGAAAATGTTATTGGTGAGGTTGGCGAAAAAGTACTTACTTTATTGGGTTCGCTCTTTGTAGTCACCGGGCATTGGTTTAACTTTCGCTTGTGTGGGAAAAAACGAGGGGCTGAGTGTCTAAGCTCGTAAAGATATAAACTTGTTGACCAACCATTGTGTTGGCCAACAAGCTAATTCAGCAAAACTGAATTACTTGTAGAATACTTCTACAGTGCCTTTTACTTTTAATAGTAAAGGTTGGCCGCGGCGATCAAGGGCTTTTGGAGAAGCGACTTTGATCCAGCCTTCGCTGATATTATATTCTTCAACGTCAAAACGCTCTTTGCCGTTAAGTTTTACACCAATTTCATGCTCGAAAACTTCTTCCACATAAAATTTACTACGTGGATTGATAGAAAGTTGGTTTGGTAATTCTGGTTTTTGTGTATCAGTCATAGTTGCGATCTGCATTGAATAAATTGTGCGCCATTGTAGGCAATAGCTGGCATTGGCTCAAGTATCTACACGGCAAATTTATTGTTTACTCGCAGGCTTGTTCTGAATGCTCAACGCACATGGCAACGGCTTCACTCTTTTTGTCGAAGTCGTGCGTTAAGCAGTAGTCAAAACGCATGGTTAACTCAATCACTTGTTCATCCGTGCGCTCTGGCCATTGCCAGTCTCTCACTATTTGCCTTGCTGCCTTTCTAACGTCTTTACTAAAGCGCTTAGGTGCTGAATTTTCAATATTTAAGTTTTTCACATTGCCTTCTGGCGTTACCTGAAAGTTGACAATAGCGCAGCCACTGCCTTGTCGATTTAGCAGCCCTGTCGGGTATTGTACATGGTGCATTGGTGGCAGCCGTTGCCAGCTAGGCTTATCTGTAGTGGTATCGAGTACCTGCGCTTGAATATCAACAAATGGAAATTTACGTGATAAATCAGGGTTTGCGAATGAGCTGTTTGATGCGCATACGAGCGTTAATGCTAAAAGTGATTTATACATAGTTTTCCTTAACTTGTTTGTTTTTTAATCTAGTCCAAATTTAGCGTTAAAAATTATCTTTGTAAACTAGAGGCTTGGCTAAAATTAAGGGATAAACGTATTGTTATACTATAACCTGTTTTTTATTTATGTTATTTTATAACAAATCATTTCTCTTAACTTTTACAATCAGACCTTATGAAGTACTCAACTCTTTGTTTAGCCTTAGCTGCGGCGTTTGCAGCGAATACACATGCAGCTGATAACAGCGATATCGAAACGATCACCATTGAACATAAACAGGCGTTTCGTGGTGATATTCCAACAAAAGATTTACCGCAATCGATCACCACACTAAGTAAAGATATGATGACTGATAACGGTATTACAAAGTTTCGTGATGCACTGGATTTTTCTGCCAGTATTACTCGTAAGAATAATGGTGGAGCACTGTGGGATAGCTATTCAATTCGTGGTTTGTCAGGTAACGAAAATATGCCGTCTGGGTACTTAGTTAACGGTTTTAGTGGTGGTCGCGGCTTTGCAGGCCCACGTGATGTATCAAACATTGAATACATCGAAGTATTAAAAGGACCTGGCTCAGCACTCTATGGCCGTTCGGAGCCAGGTGGTACCGTAAACATTATTACTAAAAAGCCACAGTTTTATCAGCAAGGGCAACTTCAAGCTGAGTTCGGTAGCGATGATCACAAGCGTATTCAAGGTGATTACACTAACGGTTTAAGTGATGATTTAGCGTTTCGCATCAATGGCGCATGGCAAGATAGTGACAGCTTCAGAGACTATGTACACCACGACAAATTCGTGATTACGCCTTCGCTTTATTATCAAATCAACGATAACTCATCGCTGACCTATGAGTTTGAGTATGTTGACCAACAGCAAATGTATGACCGCGGTATTGTGGTGTTAAATGGTGATTTTGATACCGTGCCTGAATCACGCTTTTTAGGTAACCCAAATGATGCACCAACTAAGGTGCACTCGCGCGGTCATCAATTAAATTACAGCAACGATCTAAACCAAGCTTGGAGTTTGTTATTAGGTGCTAGTTACCGTACTGCAACGCTAACGGGTTATTCGTCAGATGCTGAGCTTTCACTATCGCGTCAGTCATTATTTGATGATGATAGAACTTTAACTCGCCAGCACAGATACCGTGACTATGAGTCTGATGATTTATCGCTGCGTTTTGAATTAAGCGGTCACTTTGATGTTGCCGGTATCACCAACCATGTATTGATTGGTGTTGATGGTTACGACTATGAGCTGCGCACTGGGCTTTATCGCTACCGTGGTGGTAATGGCACTTACACCATTGATATTTATGAGCCAGAGTACAGCACTACTGAAGGCCCTGAAGTGGGCATGCAGTACGAAAATAACGAACAGCAAAATGCGTACGGTATTTACCTGCAAGACCAACTAGATCTAACCGATAACTTAAAAGTGATGTTAGGTCTGCGTTTTGATGAAATTGAACAAGATATTTTTGAGACTAAGTCTGGTGTGGCATCAAACAGCAAAGAAAACCGTATTAGTCCACGTTTTGGTGTGGTTTACGCACTTAATGACGACATTAACCTTTACTCAAGCTATTCAGAAGGCTTTTTACCACTGAGCGGCACCGATGCTGAAGGTAATCCATTCGGTTTTGAAGAAAGTGACTCGTTTGAAGTGGGTGTTAAATTTAGCTACGCCAATATCAGCGGAACGCTTGCTTATTTTGATGCAAGCAAGAGCAACATGCTGGTGGCAGACCCAGTAAATGTGGGTTATTCAACACCTGTAGGTAAAGCAAATAGCACAGGTTTTGAGTTAGATTTAACAGGTTCATTGGGTGACAATACCGAGTACAACCTATCTTATGCCTATGTTGATGCCGAGACTGCGACAGACAGTCTAAATGTTGATTGGTTAGTGCCAATTCCTAAGGGCAGCCCACTTGTGAACGTACCAAAGAATAACCTTTCGATCGGCTTAAACCATGACCTAAATCTATTCGCACAAGAAATAAAGATTGGTGGTCATTATCAATATGTGTCTGACCGCTTAGGCGACCCAGCTGATCTCAATTTCCGTTTACCGAGTTACCAAACTGTTGGTTTATTTGCTAAATGGCGAGCGACTGAACGTACTACGGTATCATTAAATGTCGATAACGTGTTTGATGAGCAGTATATCGCTAGTTCTTACAATGCATTGTGGGCTTACCCAGGGGCGCCGACACAATTTAAACTTGGCGTAAACTATGACTTCTGAGCAAGTTAAAAGCCGTATTCACAGTATCGATATCATGCGTGGTGTCGTTATTCTGCTGATGCTACTTGATCATGTGCGAGAGCGATTTTTCTTGCACATGCAGGTGGCCGATCCCATGGTGGTTGATACCACTTCGCCAGGGCTTTTTTGGAGCCGCTTTGCTGCGCACTTTTGTGCGCCAACCTTTATCTTTTTAACCGGTTTGTCGGCGTGGCTTTATAGTCACCCAGCAAGTGGCGTGGAGCGCTCAGCACGAAGCTTTTTAATCAAGCGAGGGCTGTTTTTAATCGCCCTCGAAGTGACCCTGATTTGTTTTTCGTGGATGGGTTACTACCATACCATTTGGCTACAAGTGATGTGGGCGATTGGCCTTTGTATGCTGGTGTTAGCAGCATTGATTAAGCTGCCACGCAACCTATTGCTGGTGCTTGGTTTAGTTATTGTATTTGGTCACAACTTACTGACTCCAATCAGCTTTACGCCCGATGAGTTTGGTTACTCGCTGTGGACGATTTTGCATGACCGAGGCTATCTATCACAAGGTGGTTTAATCGACGTCAAAATTAGCTACCCAGTGCTGCCTTGGATTGGCGTAATTTTGTTGGGTTACTGTGCAGGTCCTTTATATGCACACACTCAATCGGCAGATTCGCGTAAACGAGCATTACTGCTGTTAGCCCTGTTATGTGTGGGATTATTTGCGCTGCTGCGTGGTTTTAATATTTATGGCGAAACTTTGCCATGGCAAACGTTTAGTACCACAACCGAAACCATGATGTCGGTATTTAACGTGACTAAGTACCCACCATCACTGAGCTTTTTGCTGATCACGTTAGCAGGCATGTTTGTAGGCTTGTGGTTATTTGAAAGACCACTCAACCGCTTTACTAATGCGCTTCGAGTGTATGGCTCTGTGCCTATGTTCTTTTATATTTTCCACCTCTATGTACTGCTATTTATGTATCAAATAGGCATGCTGATCTGGGGGGCAAATCAAGGGCAATATTTAGGAGTCAGTGATATATCAGGTATATGGTTTATTACTTTGTTGTTGGCAGTAGGGCTTTATTGGCCAACCAAGAAGTTTAGTGAATACAAGCGTAAGGCTAACAAGCCTTGGTTAAAGTATTTATAACGAAAAATGCCGATATGCTAAGCATATCGGCATTACCTACTTACTATCCTAATTAACTAATCCTTAGTTAATTCGAGATTTTTTACGACGAAGTGCCATCAGAGGTGCAACTGCTAGTAGTAACCAGCCGAATGAACCGCTTGATGATTTCTTGTCTTTTTCAATCTCTGCTTCTGGAATCACCGCCTCAGGGAAAGTACAGCTACCATCGTCAGTATTGGCGCTTTCATCATAGTTAGTTGCTGAGCTATCAGTACAGCCAAGCTCTTCACCATCAGACATGACCGATAATACAAATGAACTCATTGCTGCATCAGTTGGGTTAACGCTGTCGCTCACTTTTACTGTTACATCAATATCACCATGGAAGTGCGCCGCTGGCGTGATAGTCACAGTGCTACCTGATGTGTGACCAGATACTTCATAAGTGAAGTTTTCACCTAACACTTCGATTTGGTTGCTCACTTGGTTTTCGTCAGCATAAAGCACGTCAAAACTAATCGTTTCGTTCTCTGCCACCGACATATCAGTTAAGGCTGCCATTTCTAGGTTACCGATAACTTCTAGGTCAAGGGTGATGGTTTCATCATCTGCGCCAACTAAACCATTTGTAAGTGATAGTTGATGCGTTTGATTCGCCGCTTGTTCTCCAATGTACGCTTGGAATTTCACGTCAAACTTAGAAATCTCAGGGCCTGTGTAGTCAAGACACACAACCAGTTTGTCGTGTAGTACTTCGTCCATATTGTCGAAGCCGTACTTGTTACCGATGTTTAAATCGATTGGAATATCACCACTGATAAAGCCACGACCATCAGCAGCTTTCAAGCCGATAGAACCTTGTGCATCAACTAAGCTTAGGTTGTCATAAGCAAATAGTAGCTCGTATTCACCTGGCTCATAGTCAATGCCCATACGCATGAACATTTCAACATCAACAGATTGGCCTTCAGTTCTTGAACGCTGGATATTATCCCACTCAAGTACTAACCACTCACGAGATACCGTGTAAGTTGGTGTGATACCGGCGTTGGCGTCATAGTTACCGTAACCACCGTCAACACGCTCTGGGATCATGTTGTCACCAACCCAGAAAGGTGCGATTAGGTAAGGCGGTGGTGGCGGCTGAGTGTAACCCTCAGGCAGTTCAACGTGGAATGGCGTTGTACGGCCTTGCGAACCAAATGTGACTAAGCCTGCTGGGTTAAGTTTAATTGAGTCAAAGTGGTACTTGTTAAAGAATGGGAATGACACATCAAGGTTAGTGTTCATGATTTCTTTAAATGTGTACTCAAACTCGTTGTAGTAACGACCTTCAACACCTTCTAGTGTACGCCAGCCAAGCTCACGTAGTTCTAGGTAGTGAGGATCTGGTGAATGCGCCGATGTTAATGAACACATTTCGTCTGTGATGTTGGTGGTAATGTTATAATTACGCTCAACATTTTTAGTCGTCTCTTGAACACCAACTAGTGCTAGAGCGTTGCTATCTAACATTGGTGTTACTGGCGTTGAGTTAGATGCGACAATGCTGTCAGGAACAATGTCTACGCCCACAGGGAACTCAGTGTTTAGAGCAAACTGACGCGCTTCATCTTCGTTATTAGCAATGACGCTGATTTCGAAGTCAACTAAATCACCCACAAATGCTTTGTCTTTGTTAGCTGTAAAGGTCACGTCTTTATCAACTTGCTCGATGATCACTGGAACAAAACCAAGATTACCCGCATCTTCTGGGTTGCTACCAATATCAAAGCCACCAAAGTAGATATCGCCCACTTCCATATCAGGTAGGTTATAAGCAAGGTCAAGCTCAAGCTGGTCATAACCAGGTACGCTGCTTGGGCCTGTTACGGTTAATGAACCATTGTCTTCAGTGGTCACAGCTGTTGCAAACGATACTTCGATACCTTCATCAACTTCACCATACGATAGAGTCTGTAGGCTCATGTATAACGTAAAGTATTCACCCGCTTCAGGGTCAACAATATTACAGAAGTTAGTTAGGGTGTAGCTCGTTGACATACATAGCGTTTCTTCATAAGACGCAATGCCATCACCGTTGCTATCTTTACCCATGAATACAAGTACACGTGACGTGTCGTTCATGACGCTTGCGCTTAGCATTTTTGCGTCTTCTGGCACTGTCGTCCACTGAATGTGGTTGTTGTTCACAGCTTCGCCTTCACCTTCGACCTCAACGCTATCGAATGGGTCGCCTGGTGTGGTGTCGTTGAATAGGTGTACTGTTTCAACTTGGCCTTTTACTAAGCCGTACGATTGTGTGGTTAGGTTGCTAATTTCATCAGTATTGAATGGACCCACTTTCATCGTTGCAGAACGGCGGTGAGCATCAATTTGAATATACTCAGGTAAACCGGTATCACCAGCGAAAGTCCATACAGGCATTTCTAAAATTGGTGATTCAGGGTTGCTTGAGGTCATTACGATTTGACCTTGGTTACCTGTGTAATCAACAATTTCTTGTGGTGTTGCTTGTTGGCTTGCTTCAACCGTAACAACAATGCTTTGTGTCTCACCTGCTTTAATATCAAAGTTGCTTGGCTCAACACTAATTTTGCTATTACCAATCCAGTTTTCTGTATGAAGTGTCCAGCTTGCGTCTTCTGTCGCCGTAAAGGTTCTGATAAACGTACACTTAAAGCCACAGTCATTATCAACCATGTAAGCTGTGTTTAGTGCTTTTTCACGGCCACCAAGGCTTGGGTTAGCAGCATTCATGTTAGCAATGGTTTCATCAAGCAATAGGCCTGCTTTATCAGCACGCTCAACTTGCATTTTACCCGAACCCATTTCAGCAAGGGCAGCATCAAAGCCATCATCGGTGTAGTTGTTTAGGTACTGTGCTAAAGCAACTTGATTGTTTGCAGTTAACATCAATGCTGATTGAATTTGCATTGGTGTCCAATCAGGGTGAGATTGTTTTAACAATGCTGCCGCACCCGCAACGTGTGGGCTTGCCATTGATGTACCAGACATAGACTGCCAGTCTGAAGTCGCTGGGTTGCTAGTAAATGGTTGATCGTCTGATGATGGCGCATAGATATCAACACCCGGAGCCGCAAGGTCTACAAGTAAAGTGTCAAAACCAAAGTATGATGGGCCACGGCCAGAGAAGTAAGCAATGCGGTCTTTATCTACAGCATCTACAGTACCTTCAGTTGCTTCAATGGTACCCACGTGGCTGTCGCCTGTGCTTAGCCAGTCAAGTAAGCTCGTACCATCGACGTTTTTAATATGAATGGTAGGAATAGGGTAAGTCACTGAAGGAATCGTGTAGCGATCGTAGAATGATACATGGTTATAAATAATTAAACCTTCTGCACCGCCAGCTTCTACGTTTAGCGATTTAGAGTACAGCGGGTAAGAACTACGTTTACATACGACAATCACATCTTGCGCACTTTCGTCGATAGCAGTTGCTGGGTCATCAACTAAATCAAATGTCCCCTCAGGGAATGGCTTGTCACAGTTGGCAAGTGCATAGCTTGAGCTTTCATTTGGATTTTCAAAGTCAGTTGCGGCAACGATTAAACCTGTTAACTCGTTAAAGTTTACACCTGCACCTGTGAATGGTCCTGGCGCTGCAGTATCGCCACCAGTTAGGTTTTTAAGTTGTTTGTTACCAAAGTTGACTTTGGTTGAAGGCGTATGAGCTGCAACTGTGGTTACCCAAGGTGATGAGTGGTCAGCCGTTGAATATTCAGGACCACTGTTACCTGCCGCTACCGCCACAAATACACCGCTTTCGGCCGCATTCATGAACGCTTGCTCAATTGGGTCGCTCCATGGATCTTCTTCAAGGCCACCTAATGAAGCATTCAGTACGTCAACATTATCTATAGCAGCTTGTTCTACAGCAGCTAAGATTGCGCTTGTTGGACAGCCTGCATAAGGGTCACCAGAACCACCCGGCCAACATACTTGGTATGAAATGATATTGGCATGAGGCGCCATACCTGATACTTGCGGGAAAGTTACATTGGTTTCTAAACCAGATGATTGGCTTTCATACTCTGTCAGTTTGTAAGGAATATCGTAAAGGATATTACCTGCCGCTGTACCTGCAACGTGTGAACCATGGCTATTATAGTCTTCACCATTTTCTGGGCGAGTCTCTTCAAACACAGTATCAACGTAGGCTGCGGTGATCTCAGGGTATGAGTACACACCAATTAGCTTGTCGTTACACAGATCAGCAAATTCAGCGGTTGCACAGTCACCTAGGTACTTGTCGCCTAGAGGGTTGGTGTGAGTGTAGCCATCGCCGCCTACAGCTGCAAATGATGGGTGATCGGTATTGATACCCGTATCGATGATACCGACAACCGTGCCTTCACCTTTGTTGCTGCTCGGGTTGCTAGCACTTGTGCTCCACAGTGCAGAAGCACCGGTTTGCTCAATGGTATTAAACGTATTTAGGCTGTAGATTTTTGAGCGAGTGATCTTCTTAACACCAGCCACTTTAGCAAGGCGCTTCGCTTCATCTTGTGTCATTTGGGTGGTGAAACCGTTTAATGTCACATTGAATGTGCGCTCAACATTTAGCTGTAAGCCTTGCTGACTCATCGCAGTACTCAGTACTGATTGGCGCTTACTTGCTAGGTGGTTAGCGTAAGTTGCGATAGCAGGCTGCGCCATATTAAGCGTTGAGCGCGTTGCTGCTTGTTGCGTCTGCATTACCACATCTTTAGTGCTCGCAAGCCCTTTAACACCACCTTGGTAAGTTGAAATTGGTGCATCGTCCAGTTGCACGATATAAGTTTGAATACCACTAATATCTTTCTCTGGTGTGAAAACGCGGCTTTGTTTTTTAACTGTGTTATTAACCTTGTCTTCCCACACAAATTCATTGGTAACGGTTTGCTTTGGCGCATAGCCTGCTGGCTGTTCTGGCCATGCTTGGTCATTTAGCGCAGCAGCAGACGTACCTACACCTAAGTAAAGTGCAGATGCGACCATCACTGATACTTTCTTCATATTGAACATGTGATCTAACTTCCCTCGAAGGATTATAATTATGAACTCGCGCTAGTGGCGAACGGTTGTAATCAGTAGGGATAGTGTTGATTTGTGACTATAACATCAATGAAATGTAAACAATTGGCACACACTGTTACAGCTTGGTACATTTTTACCGAAAAACTGTTTATCGAAACAAGATGCTTGCTCTCGCACCACTTAAGGTTTGTGCGTTATCTAAGCTAAATTTTGCGTTATTCCACAGGCATAGCTGCTTAACAATTGATAAGCCTAGGCCAACACCTTGGTAGCCTGTTTGGTGCACCGAAGCGGTTTTTGAAAATGGCTGCATGAGGCTTGCGCGCATGTGTTCAGGGATCCCTGGGCCATCATCTTCAATTACTAATAAAGTGCCGCTTTCGCATTGTGAAAGCCTGATATGAATTTGCGTTTTAGCAAAGCGAACCGCGTTCCCGAGTAAGTTTTGCAATAAGCGTTGAAAGCTTTGTTTATCAACGCAAATTGCTGTTATTTCACAGTCAAGACGAATAGCCAAAGGGCTATAGCTTTGAAACTTAGTAATGCAGGGCTGTAATAGCTCGTCTGGGCAGTAATTTTTCACTAATAAGGTGGGTTCGCATTGTTCGAGCTCGGCATAGGTTAAAAACTCTTCGACTAATAGCTCAAGTTCAATAATGTCTTGCAACACACTGTGCCGATAAGCGTTGTTATCAACGACCGCTTCGAGGGCGAATTTAGCCCGCGAAAGAGGCGTTAAAAAGTCATGGGAAACAGCATTGATCAATTCACGTTGGCTTTGATTACGGTTATGAAGCGCTAATGCCATATTATCAAAAGTATCGCCAATGCTCTTTAGCAAGCTAAAACGTGTGAAGTGCACTTGTGCTGTAAAGTCGGCATTTGAAATTTTACTACTGGCTTTGCGTAGCTTAGTTAAGTCAAACAGCAGTGGGCCTGTAAAAATCACCACAGCTAAGGCAAGGCTAGAGTAAAACAGAAGGCTTACTAAAGACTGATAACCCTGATCAGCAGGCTGGCTGTAGGGGCCAATGCTTAATAAGGTCTCTCTATCATCGGCAAGTTTATGAAAGTAAAGGTTGTTATTGGCATCGTTAACGCTAATTACCTGACCTGCTAAAAGTGATGCCTGTAATTGTTCACCAAGGTAAAAGTTCGCCAGAGGTGTTTGTTTAATATCAGGGTTATTGGGGGCAAGACTTAAGATGCTTTCTGCTAATTGCTGCTCTGTACTGTAACTCGGTGGGCTTGGAAAATAGGTTTCTAGTAACCAAGCGGCGCTCCCCAGACAAACTGCTAGGGTTAAATACAAATAGCAAAACAGGCGTAGCAAACTGCATTAACCCCACGCTTGTGGAGAAAAAATATATCCTTTACCCCAAACAGTGACGATTTTTTGTGCCGGCACCGCTTCGTCACCGAGTTTTTTGCGTAAGCGACTAATGCGGCCATCTATAGTGCGGCTTTGACCATCATATTTACGGCCTATAGTGCCATCAAATAATTGGTCTCAACTGACCAATTGACCCGCTGATTTAGCAAGTTGAATCAAAATTTCGAACTCTGCACTGGTCAGTTCAAGTGGCTGGCTATGCAGGTAAGCCTCGCGCTGAATAGTATTAATACTCAACGAGCCAAAGCGAATATTATGGGCGTTGTGAGTGGTGCTTGTTGGCTTTATAGCTTGGCTGCGGCGAATCGTGTTATTTATTCGCGCTAATAAAATGGATGGGGAAACAGGTTTGGTTAGGTAATCATCGGCGCCTAGTTCGAGGCCAGTGATATGATCGACTTGGCTCTGCCTTGCGGTCATAAAAATAATTGGCGTATCTTGATATTGTTTTAGTTCTTTAAATACCTCAAAGCCATCTTCTGATCCTAATCCGATATCAAGCAAAATTAGGTCGTATTTTTTGCAGCTTGCTTGGTAACAGGCATGGCAACCACTTTCAAAGTGCTCAATGGTATAGCCATGGTCAGTTAAATAATTAGAAACTAGCTGGGCAAGTTTTAAATCATCTTCAATATATAAAATAGTATGCTGGCTCATCAAAAAATACTCCATGCGATATCACGTCGGCGTTTTTTAACATGCTGGTGGAATAAACTAATTTCAGTGCTTTCTAATGGCTCTAGCTGTTCGCTAAGTAGCTCTAATACAATGTTACGATTGTTTTGCACTGTGATTGCAAAGTTTTGCCCTTGATTTGGCTTTTGGCAGAACAGCCTAATTTGTTGATCAGTAACACGAATGCACACCGTTTCGCTGACTTCGGTATACCAATTAATCGATACATCCATCACGCAGTCTTGCTCTATCGTTACACAGTTTTCTGGTGTTGCCTCGATATAACCGGCTTGTGCGAATGTACTGCCAACAAACGCGAGGCTACAAATGAATAAGAGTGAAAAAAGCTTCGTACGCAACATCATCAGTAATTCCATGCAAAGCCAGCATAAAAAGACAGTAAGTTGCTGTCATCGATAAGGGGGCTATCGGCAATACCCGATGATAAACGTTGGTATTTTATATCGCTGATAAATTGCCATTGTTGATTAAACTGATATTGGTAACTGGCTTTTAGATTGTACTTTTGACTAGAGCGACCTAAAAAAGGGCTAAATCCGGCTCGTATCTCTTGTTGTGCGCTGCCATAGTAGTAATCCACTAAACCAGCACTTAGATGTTGTATTTCTGCGCCGAGCAAAACTAGATGCTGATCAAACAAAAACAAGCGCTGTGCAGATAATGCGCCTTGTAACCCTTTGTGATAGTTGGTGAGCTCCATTGACCAATACGCGCTAAAACGCCAGCTTTGCCAGTCAACAATAGCTTCAATACCGCTCATGGCAGACAGTTTACGTTTTGATATTTTAGTAATATCACCGCGGCGCTTTGTCAGCGCTGGTGTTTCGATACCTGAACCAGGTGGTGGCGGTGTCATTGAGGGGCGGCCGCCGGTTGTTCTAATCGCGGTCAGTGCTGCTGAGTGTTTAGCAAAATACAGCCCATCTTCATTAAGTTGGGTGAATAACGACACTTGATAGTTATCGCCCCACACGGGTGTCCAAGCAAACTGAGTATTTGCAAATGAAAAGTCACCGGCAAATACCTCAATTCGCGGTAGGACATAAAGAGGAATGTCGTCTTTTTTATAAACCGGGTTGTCGAGTTGACCATAACCTAAGCTTAAACCAAGGCTTACTCCTTCATCTGCTAAATACGCAGAGTTAGTGCTGCTTGCCATTGGTGAAAGGCAAAATGCACTAATTAGAAATAAAACTCGTAGCCCAAGTGAGCAACTACCCAGAACAGTCACAAATAAACAACCTTAATGAAAAACCCTGTTAACATTAAGTTGTTATTAATGGCTTGAACAATGAAATAATGTACCAAATTGTAGCAAGGTCTGGTTTTTATAACCTAAATTAGTTAAGTAAATTGCTTGATAAATAAGCATATTTTACTAATTTGGTTTGGTTATTTTGAGCGGTGTCGTCATTTCTTTAGTTAGAAAAAGTTATTAACAATAAAATGGTGTTAAAACCTGCGCTTAGCGGTACAAAATGGCCCTAAATACACGTCATTACTGGCATGGCGGTTTATTAAGTTGCTATTTGGGTGAGTTTTTGCGATATTATTTATATTATAATATTAACAGGAAACTAATAAGATGACTCTGCCTAGTTCTCAATCTGCAAATGCTATTCGCATACTTGCTGTCGATGCCGTTCAACAAGCTAACTCAGGCCACCCAGGTGCGCCTATGGGTATGGCTGATATTGCAGCGGTATTGTGGCAAAACTTTCACCGCCATAACCCATTAAACCCAGACTGGTCTAACCGTGACCGCTTTGTGTTATCAAATGGCCATGGTTCAATGCTTCAATATGCATTGTTACACCTAAGCGGTTATGACGTAAGCATCGAAGATATTAAGCAATTCCGTCAGCTTCACTCTAAAACACCGGGTCACCCAGAATACGGTTACACACCGGGTGTTGAAACAACTACGGGCCCATTAGGTTCAGGTATTGCTAACGCAGTTGGTATGGCAATCGCTGAAAAAACCTTAGCAGCGCAATTCAATAAGCCAAAGTTTGATATTGTTGATCACTTCACTTACTGCTTTATGGGTGATGGCTGTTTAATGGAAGGTATCTCGCACGAAGCATGTTCGCTGGCAGGTACGTTAGGCCTAGGCAAGCTAATCGCATTTTGGGATGACAATGGCATCTCTATCGATGGTGAAGTAGAAGGTTGGTTCACCGACGATACGCCTGCACGTTTTGAATCTTACGGTTGGCAAGTTATTCGTGATGTTGATGGTCACGATATGAATGCAATTGCGGGTGCAATCGAAGCGGCACAAAGCAACACTACTCAACCAACACTAATCTGTTGTAAAACAGTGATTGGTTTTGGCTCACCAAACAAATCAGGTAGCCACGACTGTCACGGTGCACCACTGGGTCACGACGAAATCGCAGCAGTACGTGAGCAGCTAAACTGGCCGCACCCTGCATTTGAAGTTCCACAAGAAGTTTATAACGAGTGGAATACCCAAGCAAAAGGCCAAGAGCTTGAAGGTGCATGGCAGCAAAAGTTTGCAGCTTATAGCAAAGCACATCCTGAACTTGCAAAAGAATATACACGTCGTGTTCTTGAAAAAGCATTACCAGCTAACTTCGCTGAATTAGCTGATGAGTACATTGCTAAATGCCAAGCCGACATGCAAAACATTGCGACACGTAAAGCATCACAAAATGCGATCACTTTCTTTGCTAACCAGCTTCCAGAATTAATGGGTGGCTCTGCTGACCTTGCCGGTTCTAACTTAACGTTATGGCCAGAAGCAAAAGGTTTACAAGATGCAGCTGATGGTAACTACGTATTCTATGGCGTACGTGAGTTTGGTATGAGCGCAATCATGAATGGTATTGCATTACATGGTGGCTTCATTCCATTTGGCGCAACTTTCTTAATGTTTATGGAATACGCACGTAATGCAGTACGTATGGCAGCATTAATGAAAGCGCAAAGCATTTTTGTGTATACCCATGACTCAATCGGTCAAGGTGAAGATGGTCCTACTCACCAACCAATCGAGCAAATCGCTAACCTTCGTATGACACCAAATATGACTGCATGGCGTCCGTGTGATGAAACTGAAACAGCAGTAGCTTGGCGTCAATCGTTATTAAAAGAGACAGGCCCAAGTTCACTTATCTTCAGCCGTCAGGGTACCAAAGCAATGGCACGTGATGCACAGCAAGTTGCTGACATTGCAAAAGGGGGTTATGTACTTGTTGATAGCGAACAAACTGCAGAGCTTATCCTTATTGCAACGGGTTCTGAGGTAGAGTTAGCTGTGAATGCTGCTGCTGAGCTAAAAGCACAAGGCAAGCAAGTTCGCGTGGTATCTATGCCATCAACGAATCAGTTTGATAGCCAAGATAAAGCATATCGTCAAAGCGTGCTACCAGCGGGTATACCTAAGATTGCTGTTGAAGCTGCACACCGTGACTTCTGGTTCAAGTATGTTGGCCAAGATGGTGATGTACTAGGCATGGACACATTTGGTGAGTCAGCGCCAGGCGCAGTATTGCTTGAGCACTTTGGTTTCACAGTGGCAAACCTAGTTGCAAAAGCAAACGCATTACTTGCTGAATAATGTGACTGGTAAAAAATTATCGTAATCGCAACACGATAAGCCTGCTTTTACTAAAAGGCAGGCAATAAAAAAGCCCGCAAACTTTGGTTTGCGGGCTTTTTGCTGCTTAAACAATCGGTTTAAACTAGTTCGCTTAAGATTGACTCTAGTTTCTCTTGGTCAATTGCGAACTGACGAATACCTTGGCTTAGCTTTTCAGTAGCCATGGCATCTTCATTCATTTCCCAGCGGAAAGCCTGTTCAGTCATTGCAGTTGGCGCTTCTGCTTTTTCTGTTGCTGGTAATAGTTTTTGAGTTAATGGTGCGTCAGTTGCAGCTAGTTCAGCAAGTAACTTAGGGCTGATGGTTAAACGGTCACAACCTGCTAATTCTTGGATTTCACCGATGTTACGGAAGCTTGCGCCCATTACAATCGTGTCATAGCCGTGCTTTTTGAAGTAGTTGTAGATATGCGTTACTGACTTAACGCCCGGATCGTTAGCACCGTCGAAATCAGCGCTTGCATCTTGTGCTTTGTACCAGTCAAGAATACGACCAACGAATGGTGAAATTAGGTAAGCACCTACTTCGGCACAAGCGCGTGCTTGAGCAAATGCAAATACCAGCGTTAGGTTACAACGGATACCTTGCGCTTCAAGTACCTTAGCTGCTTGAATACCTTCCCATGTTGAAGCAATTTTGATTAACACGCGCGATGTGTCGATACCTTGTTCTTTATATAAAGCAACAAGCTCAAGTGCTTTATCAACAGTTGCTTGAGTATCAAATGATAAACGCGCATCAACTTCTGTTGAAACTAAACCTGGCACTTGCTCCATTAATTTAGAGCCAATTAATACCGCTAGTTTATCAGCTGCTTTTGTTACAACTTCAGCTGCGTCACTGCTTTGTGCTTTTGCCCATGATACGGCTTCGGCAGCAAGTGGGCGATATTTCTCAATTTGAATCGCGTTTAAGATTAGTGATGGGTTTGTTGTTGCATCTTGCGGTTTATATTCGTTGATTGCTTCAAAATCACCCGTGTCAGCAACAACGGTTGTTACTGCTTTAAGTTGTTCTAATTGACTAGACATAGTTATCCCATTCTTATCATACAAAAGTTAATGTAGTGGCTTTAACCTATTATTTGTGCTGAAAAAACAATCTAATCTACCAGAGAAACTGCGCAATAAATCGCCCGCCAGCAGCAAATAATCCTGTTAATAATATTTTTATAATACCTTTACAATCTGGTATTGTTGATATTATCATACAAATAAAGATAATGACTAACAATGTTAGTAAGCAATTAGTGAAAGGTAATTATGTCTCGTTATACGTTGGGATTAGACTACGGGTCGGACTCGGTAAGAGCATTACTCGTTGATGTTGCGACTGGTGAAGAACTTGCCAGCCATTTAGTAAACTACCCGCGCTGGGCACAAGGTTTATACTGTGACCCAAGTAAAGATCAGTTTCGTCAGCATCCACAAGACTATATTGATAGCCTTGTAGAAGTAGTTAATGGTCTTTGGTCACAAGTTCCAGCAGGTACTGCAGACAAAGTAGTGGGTATGAGCTTTGATACGACAGGCTCAACACCTGTTGCAATTAATAGCCAAGGTAAACCACTGGCATTAACTGAAGAATTTGCAGAAAACCCAAATGCAATGTTCATTTTGTGGAAAGACCATACGTCTATTAAAGAAGCAAATGAAATCACTGAAGCTGCAACTAACAACGATGTGAACTACCTTTCACATATGGGCGGTATCTACTCTTCTGAGTGGTACTGGGCCAAAGCATTACATATTTTCCGCGTTGATAGCAGTGTTAAAGCAGCCACTTATTCATGGGTTGAGCACTGCGATTGGATGACCGCGCTAATGTGCGGCACTACACACCCTGAAGCATTAAAGCTAGGTCGTTGTGCAACGGGCCACAAACAAATGTGGAACGAGCAGTGGGGCGGTTTCCCACCAAACAGTTTCTTCAGCAATATCGATCCACTATTAGATGGTGTTGTTGATACGTTAAATGCAACGACAGAGCCAAGCGACCAAGTTGCTGGCAACTTAACTGCAGAGTGGGCCGAGAAGCTAGGTTTACCACAAGGTATCGTGATTGGTTACGGTGCATTTGACTGTCACATGGGCGCAGTAGCAGCCAATGTTCGTCCTGGCGTTCTAACTAAAGTAATGGGTACTTCAACGTGTGACATCACAGTAACGTCTAAAGAACAACTAGGTGATACTTGCGTTAAAGGTATTTGTGGTCAAGTTGATGGCTCAGTAATCCCTGGGTTAATTGGCTTAGAAGCCGGTCAATCTGCATTCGGTGACTTATACGCATGGTTCAAAAACCTAGTACTTTGGCCAACTCGCCAACTTACAAATCTATCTGACGCTGAACAAGCGTTAGTTAACAAGCTAGAAGATTCAATCTTAGTTGATCTATCAAAAGCAGCGGCAGCACTGCCTGTAACAAGCAACGATGTAACTGCGCTTGATTGGGTAAATGGTCGTCGTACGCCAGATGCTGACCAAAGCGTTGCCATGGCATTAACAGGCTTAAAGATGGGCACTGATGCACCTAAGTTCTTCAAAGCACTTGTTGAAGCAACTGCCTTTGGCGCACGTGCTATCACTGAGCGCTTCCGTAGTGAAGGCGTACCAATCGAGTCAGTGGTTGTTATCGGCGGTATCTCTAAAAAATCAGACTACGTAATGCAAACTTGTGCTGATGTTTGGAATTGCCCAATCGACGTTTTAGAAAGTGAGCAAAGCTGTGCATTGGGTGCGGCAATTATGGCTGCGGTTGCTGCGGGTGAGCACGCAACAGTGGCAGATGCTCAAAAAGTTATGGCGTCGTCTGTATGTCATCAGTATTTACCAAACCCTGAGCGCGTTGCTGTGTATGACGAGCTTTATGCCAACTACCAAGCACTTGCAAGCTATGTAAACGGAGACAAAGCATGAGTTTTACAGAACTAAAACGTGAAGTCTATGAAGCGAACATGGAGCTGCAACGTCGTGGCTTAGTAATTTATACCTTTGGTAACGTATCGCAAATTGACCGTGACAAAGGCGTGATTGCGATTAAACCAAGTGGTGTATCGTACGACCAAATGAAAGCCGACGACATGGTGATCGTAGACCTTGAAAACAACATTGTTGAAGGTTCTATGCGTCCGTCTTCTGACACAAAAACACATGTTCATTTATATCGCCACTTTGATTCAATTGGCGGTGTAACACACACGCATTCGACCTATGCAACTGCATGGGCGCAAGCAAAACAAAGCATTCCTTGCCTTGGCACAACTCACGCTGACTATGTACACGGTGATATCACCTGTACTCGTGAGTTAACCGATGAGCAAGTGAATGGCGATTATGAATTAGAAACCGGTATTCAAATTACTGATGCGTATCAAGACCGCGATCCGAAAGCTGCACCTATGGTGATTGTTGCGGGTCATGCGCCTTTCACGTGGGGTAAAGATGCCGCTCAGTCTGTATACCATGCCGCGCTACTCGAAGAGATTGCACGCATGGCGTATTTAACACGCACTTTAGATCCACACGCAGCTGAACTTAAAAAAGCAGTGATGGATAAACATTATCTACGTAAGCACGGTAAAAACGCGTATTACGGTCAGAGCAAATAGCAAGAATTTAGAGGATTATTAACATGACGACGATGACGAAAGAAGTCTGGTTTGTTACCGGCTCACAACATCTTTATGGTCCTAAGGTGTTAGAAACGGTTGCCAAAGACAGCGAAGCAATTGTAGCGGGCTTAAACAGCGAAGCTAATCTACCAGTAAACTTGGTATGTAAGCCTACCGTTAAGTCACCTGAAGAAATTCACGCTGTTTGCCAAGCGGCAAATACGGATCCTAACTGTGTTGGCTTAGTATTATGGATGCACACTTTCTCACCTGCGAAAATGTGGATTGCTGGCCTAAGCGAATTACGTAAGCCTTGGTTACACCTTCATACTCAGTTCAATGCAGCCCTTCCTTGGTCTGACATCAACATGAACTACATGAATACGCACCAAAGTGCACACGGTGACCGTGAGTTTGGTTTCATCGGTACTGTAATGCGTAAAGAGCGTAAAGTTGTTGCAGGTCACTGGCAACGTGCTGACGTACAACAGCAGTTAGATGACTGGTGTCGTGCGGCAAAAGGTTGGGCAGAAAGCCAAACACTTAAAGTTGCGCGTTTTGGCGACAACATGCGTCAAGTTGCAGTTACTGAAGGTAACAAAGTTTCAGCGCAAATTACTTTTGGTTATGAAGTACACGCGTTTGGTGTCGCTGAGCTTGTAAAAGTGGTTGATACAATCACAGAAGACGAAATCGATGCACAATTAGAGCTTTATAAGCAAGACTACGTAATTGCTGACGAAACTCTACAAGACGATTACGCAGTGAAAATGCTACGCAACGAAGCACGTTTAGAGCTTGGTATGGAGCGTTTCTTAGAGAAAGGCGGCTTTAAAGCATTCACAAACTGTTTTGAAGACTTATCAGGTCTTTCTGGTCTTCCAGGTCTTGCTACACAGCGCCTAATGTCGAAAGGCTATGGTTACGGTGGTGAGGGTGACTGGAAAACAGCTGCTATGGTTCGCATCATGAAAGTAATGGGTGAAGGCCGTGACGGCGGTTGTTCATTCATGGAAGATTACACTTACAACATGGGTGAGACTGACCAAGTACTTGGCGCGCACATGTTAGAAGTGTGTCCTTCAATTGCAGCACAAAAACCACGTCTTGAAGTTCACCAGCACACTATCGGTGTGAAATGTGATGTAGGTCGTTTATTGTTTACTGCAAAACCGGGTGCTGCAATCAACGTATCACCAATTGATATGGGTAACCGTTTCCGAATTCTGATCAACGAAGTAGATACAGTGGCTCCGCCAGCTGATTTACCTCACTTACCGGTTGCTTCAGCGCTTTGGGAACCAAAACCAAATCTATCTGTAGCATCAGCTGCATGGATCCACGCCGGTGGTGCACACCACACTGCATACAGCCAAGCAGTAACAACCGATATGATTATCGATTTTGCTGAAATGGCTGGCGTTGAAACTATGATCATCGATAACGATACGACGATCCGTGGTTTCAAAACAGAGCTTCGTCATAACGCAGCTTACTACATGCTAAAACGTGGCGTGTAAGAATTAGTACTTTATGTATTAGAACGTGCTGTGTTTGAGCACGTTCACCCCAAATTTTGTTGTCGATTAAGCCAGTGATGAGCCTCGCTCTTCGCTGGCTTATGCTATTATGAAGCGAAACATTTTAGGAGTAGATATGATCGATTTAAGCGCCTACCAAGGCATTATTTTTGATATGGATGGCACCTTAATTGACTCAATGGGCAGTCACTTACAGGCATGGCAAAAAGCTTGCGAAGCCTATGGCTACCCATTCGATTACGACTACATGTACAGCTTAGGTGGCATTCCGACCGTTAAAACAATTGAAATGCTTAACGAAAAATTTGGTTTAGAACACGACCCTCTGGTTGTGGCAAAAGATAAACACCAGTTTTGGGTTGATTTACAGCACCAACCGCTGGTGATTGACGAAACCGTCGCAGTACTTGAAAAGTACCATGGTGTATTACCTATGGGCGTTGGCACGGGCGCTGACCGCGAACATGCAATTGATCATCTTACTGATACCAATTTAATTAATAAAATTGGTGCCATAGTAACTGCAAGTGATGTAAGTAAAGGTAAGCCAAACCCAGAAACATTCTTAAAAGTAGCAGAGCAGTTAGGTGTTGAGCCAAGCCAATGCGTGGTGTTTGAAGACACGCAAATTGGTTATCAAGCTGCCAAAAGTGCGGGAATGGATTGCATTATGGTGAAAGACGGAAAAATTCAACTTTAGCGATTAAAGTTGCAATGACACCCTTATTTGTATTATAAAACTATAAATACAATTACAAAAAGGTTATTCATATGTCATTGCAATGTGTTTTCCAAGGTTTAAAAACAACTCATCAAACAGCCAGTTCGAACACGAAAAAGTCGCGCGGGCTTTATGCATTGTTGGTGACATGTGGGATTGCCCTTACACCAGCTTGTGCTCATCAAGGAGACAATATGACTACTTCCCCTTCAGCATCAATGACGGCCTATGGCGTACTGGCTGATCAAACGCCGGTTAATCAAGTAACGCTGACAAACAGCAATGGTATTAGCGTTGATGTAATCAACTATGGCGGCATTATCACGCGTATTGAAACACCAGATGCAAAAGGCGAAATGGGTAATATTGTACTGGGTTTAGATAACCTAGAAGCATACACAAAGGCGACAACTTACTACGGTGCAATTATCGGTCGTTTTGGTAACCGTATCGCAAACGGTAAATTCACGCTAAATGGCACTGAATACCAATTAGCAACCAACGATGGTGACAACCACTTACATGGTGGTGTGCAAGGTTTCGATAAAAAAGTGTGGAACATGACACCGTTCACGACGCAAAACAGTGCTGGTGTTACCTTAAGCTTAGTGAGCCCTGATGGTGACCAAGGTTACCCGGGTGAAGTGACGACTGAAGTAACTTACACGCTAACGAATAACAACACGTTAGATATGCAGTTTATTGCTACAACAAGCAAGCCTACCATTATCAATATGACGCAACACAGCTACTTTAACCTAGCGGGTAAAGGCGACATTCTTGATCACCAAATGCAAATTAACTCAAAAGCAATTACCCCTGTGGATGGTGGTTTGATCCCAACGGGTGAGTTGATGGATGTTGCAGGCACACCGTTTGACTTCCGTACTGCTAAAGCAATCGGCCAAGACATCAAAGCTAGCAACGAACAACTGAAACTTGGTAAAGGTTATGACCATAACTTTGTGCTTAAAGACACGCCAAGCAATGAACTTATTGAAGCTGCTACGGTTTACGAAGCAAACTCTGGCCGTACGTTAACAGTTTACACAGAAGAGCCTGCAGTACAGTTTTATTCAGGTAACTTCTTAGACGGTAGTACTCAGCAAGCGTCTGGCTTAGTGCATAATTTCAGAAGTGGTTTTTGTTTAGAGCCACAGCATTTCCCTGATGCACCAAATCAGCCAACGTTCCCAAGCACAACATTATTACCGGGTGACGTGTATTCAACACGCATCGTGTACGAATTTGGTACAAAATAAAGGAACACAATCGTGAAAACAACAAAGCTTAAAAGCGCAATGCAAAAGGCTGGCTTAGCCAGCGTATTTGCCTTGTCGTTTGGTGCACTGACTGGTTGTCAGACTACAGCTGAAGACAACACAGCTAAGAAAACTGACGTGGCAGCCACAGAAAAAGCGCCAATTCAAGATAATGGTATTTTTACCAACCCACTTTTTCCTAATGGCGCCGATCCATGGCTTGAGTACTGGGATGGTAACTATTACCTAACCACAACAACATGGACATCTGAGTTAGTGATGCGTAAATCACCAACACTAGCTGGCCTTGCTGATGCAACACCAGTCAATGTTTGGTCTGATTCAAACCCTGAGCGCTGTTGTAACTTTTGGGCGTTTGAGTTCCACCGCCTAAAAGGACCAAACGGCTACCGTTGGTACATGATGTACACAGCCGGTACTGATGGCACTTTAGATAACCAACACTTAAATGTATTAGAAAGTGCTGGTGACGACCCAATGGGTCCATACGAATACAAGGGCGCATTAATGCCTAACGTATGGAACATCGACGGTAACTACTTAACATACAAAGACAAGCTATATGTGATCTACTCACAATGGCAAGGCGATCAGCAATTAAACATTATTGCTGAAATGGAAGATCCGTGGACACTGAAAGAGAACTCACCGCATACGGTGATCACGCGTCCTGAGCTAGATTGGGAAATCAGTGGTCGTAAAGTAACTGAAGGTGCTGAAATTTTACAGCACAATGGTCGTACGTTTATGACGTACTCAGCAAGCTTCTGTAATACTCCTGATTACAAACTAGGTATGCTTGAGCTTGTTGGTGACGACCCACTTAAAGCGAGTAGCTGGAAAAAATACGACAAGCCAGTATTTGAGCGTACAGAAGAAGTGTTTGGCCCAGGCCACAACGGCTTTTTCACATCGCCAGACGGTACAGAAGACTGGTTAGTTTATCACGGTAATGATTCGGTAGAGCACGGTTGTAGTGCGACTCGTTCATTACGTGCGCAAAAATTTACTTGGAACGACGATGGCACGCCAAGCTTTGGTAAACCATTAACACCAGGCGTTGAAGTAGCTCCGCCATCAGGTGAATACGGTCCACTGGTAACGCGAGTTCAAGGTCAGCGCTACCAATTAGTGAATGCAACTAGCGGCTTATGTTTAGACATCGCAGCTGATCCACAAGATGCACGTGCTGTGCAACGTCAGTGTGCAAGCACCAATGGTCAATGGGTTATTGATGCAACAACAGATGGTTTTGTTCGTTTAGCTAACCGTGAAGACAGCAAGTTCTTAGAGCTTGAAAGCTGTAATGACGCAGATAACGCTAAAGTACAATCTGCAGCATGGCGCAATAACTTCTGCCAGCAATGGAAAGTAGCACCAAGCACAGATGGTAATGTATCTATTACTAACCGTTACACAGGCAAGCCTTTAGCGGTTGCTGGTTGTTCTGCTGCGCAAAACCAAGCGGTTTTACAGCAAAGCGACGCAACAGCGTGTGGTGACTGGCAATTACGCCCAATGGGTAGTGTTGTAGTATTAAGCCAACAAAGTGGTAAAGCACTTAGCGTGGCGGATACAGTTAAAGCAGGTACCAATGTTGAGCAACAAGCTTACACGCATAAAGATGCACAGCAATGGTTCTTCACACCAACAGATACTGGCTATGTAAGTCTTAAACAAAGCGCTGACAGCGAGTTCTGTGCTGCGGTAGCTGATAACGCCTTAGTACCAGGTGCCAACGTAGAAATGGCCTCTTGTGCAGCGAAAACAGCACAGTGGCGCATTGCTCCAGTAGAAGGTGGTGGTGTTATGCTTATCAACCGCTACACAAAACAAGCGCTTGGTTTAAGTAACTGTGGTTTAGCTGAAAACACTAACTTCGCACAACAACCTGATTTAGGGAATAAGTGCCAAGTGTTCCATCTGCGTGAACCAAATTAAGTTATAAGTAAAAAATCGACTCAACCAAAGCCACTTCATTTATGAGTGGCTTTTTTATAGCTGTCAGCCTTCAGCTGTCAGTTTTTAGCCGAGCGGTGGGGTATGTTGGTGATTTGTCTATCTGCTCGTAGGGTGTTGATTTCATGATGCGTCAAGCAAGCGTGAGGCCTACGACATTACTTGCCCTGCTCACTCTTCGGGTAGGTTGGTTTGAGCGGAGCGAAACCCAACATAATCCATCTACACCTTTTCATGCCGACGTGTTGTTGTAGGCGTGAAATTTATTTCGCGCGACGTTTTGGGAGCTATCAGCCTTCAGCTGAGCGGTGTTGGATGTTGGTGATATGTCAGTCTGCTCGTAGGTTGTTGATTTCATGACGCGCCAAGCAAGCGTGACGCCTACCACACTACTTGCCCTGCTCATTCTTCGGGTAGGTTGGTTTGAGCGAAGCGAAACCCAACATAATCCATCTAAGCCTCTGCAAATCTTTTAATTAATAAAATAACCGATAGGTTGCCACTGGCCACTACTTTTGCTGAGGCTAATTGTTTCAATGGCCTGCTCTTTATTCATAAATTGGCTTTGAAACTGAATGATCACGTATTCACCATCAGGCAGAGAGGGTAAAGAGTCATAATTCATCAGGCTTAAATTCTTACGTAAAATCACCTTGCCAAGCGGTACACGAACTTGCTCTAAAGCGCCGCTCCATTTGCTTTGTGGCATCGCTTGTTTAAATAATGAATCTGCTTGCTGCCAACTTTGCTGATACTGACCGTTGTCGATTAACGTAAGCCAGCTTTTAGCGCGATGAATAACTTCGAGCTCTTCAGCATTTGCACAAAAGCAGCTTAAAAAAATGATTAGTAAGAGCGTTTTTCTCATAGCAATTCCATTTACTTGTTGTTTATTGAATTCGTCTTGAAGTGTTTTTATGTTACGGCGACGAACAATAAATACTATTCATCAATTGTGCGGTTTATTTTCCCGTAGATAAGCATTTTGACTGCCGATAAATTTTACAGCACAACACCAAAGGGAGTTTTGCCCTAATTTATTAAGTAACCCAGTGGTTGCCAGCCGTCTGCTGTTTTACTTAGACTTAGCGTTTCAACTACAGCCTCTTTATTCATAAACTCGGTCTGAAACCTAACGACCAAATATTCACCGTCTGGAAGGCCGGGTAATGAACTGTATTCTGCTGTGCCAAAATAGGTGCGAGACATAACTCGGCCTAAAGGAACGCGTATTTGATTTAATGCCGTTTGCCAGCGAGCTTTTGGCGTGGTGCTTTGAAAGACTTTATCAGCTTGCTTCCAGCTTTCGTGGTATTCTCCAGAATCAACCAAGGTTAACCATGCTCTCGCTGTTGAAATAGGGCTTGTCTCTTCAGCTGAGGTGAAAAAGCACACCAATAACGATGCCAGTAAAAACAGTTTTTGTAGCGTAAATCCATTTACAGAAAGTAATAAAATTTGACGCATAAGACGCCCTCACTTCGTTCATAGGGTGAATTCATAATACGAATGAGTTGGTTAATTTCTATACTGAAAAAGTACTAGACAAGGCTTTTTAGTGGGATTTAAGTGTTGTCTTTTATTTTAGCGATCTTTGCAACTGAGTTCTTAAAGTGGCGATGTAGATTAGATTATTAAGTTTATATTGTTGATTTATTAAACAAATTAATTCGTTTTAATAGCTACAAAATGTAACGACAATGACCCTAAATAACTCTTATTTTTACTACTCAGGAAGTTTCGTATTTACGTGCTCGATATTTCAGAGCCCGCATAGTTACTGGGTTTTTGACCCTTTTTTGGGTTTTTTTTGAGAGAAGTTAGCGAGGGTAAAGTTGCAAGAGTAAAGTGAGCATGAGAGGGAGTTAGCGAGGGTAAAGTTGCAAGAGTAAAGCCTGAGACTTAAAGCTTATAGCTCAAAACTTACAGCTTCCATCACACCAGTACACTCATTAGCACTCCAGGGTCGCTGATACCAGCTTCTTTTAGCGCTTCGCTAATTGATTGACTAAGAGTCATTATTTGCGTTTGGATTTCCATAACCATCTTGGTCTGTGTTTCAACTTGCACTTTTACAGCTTCATCTTCTTGGTTTTTGAGCGGGCTCTACTTCACGACCAGAGAGTTTGTTCATCTCTTGGCTGCTGAGTTTGTAGCCTACTTTTGAGTTGGTATTACTAACTGCTGTATCTGCGTTTGAGATAGTTAACGCACTTGCTAATGAGTTAATAGCCATAATGAGAGCGATGAAAGTGAATGATATGTATGTATCGGCAAGGGGTACTAAAGCTTTAGAAAAAAGCCGGGTTTTCACCCGGCCTTTCCAGACAACAAATAGTTGAGGTGAGGCAGCTCACCTCACTTTGTTACTCTTGTGCAGCAGCTGCATCAAAGAGTGCTTTTATTTCTTCAGCGCTAATCGCACCGTTGAAAATTTTCAGTTCATCGATAGCACCGTTATAAGGTGTATCCCAGTAGTTAACACCGATTGCAAACTCATTTGTTTCACCAGGAACCGTGAATACACGCGGGAAACCATCGGTTTCTAGCTGTAATTCACCGTTAACATACATCTTCAACACATCACCGTTAGTACCATCAACAGTGAATGCAACATGTGTCCATTCTTTTGCTGGAATACGGCTATCTAGTTCTGCATTATCGAAGAAGGCACCGTTATTTGCCCATAAACGAGTTAAGCCTGTACCTGCCATAGATGGCACATAACTTAACCAAGAGCCTGCACTTGCACCTGCGAAGAACGCTGTAGTGTAATCAGTGAAGGTTTCAGGTTTTAACCACATAGATACTGAGTAATCATTGGTCGTGATTAAGTTATCCGGTAGACGAACACCTGAACCTTCAAGGAATACTGCTTGACCCATGATACCGTCAACAAAAGTTACGTTACCACCAGTATTGTTGATGAAACCACCCGTTGGTTTACCCGCTGCATACGCACCGTTTAATGCACTTAGGTCACCTTCGAAGCTGTATTCAGCAGGTGCAAGTGATTTTAAGGTTACATCGAATGACTTAGTATCAGTAAAGTCTTTGTACTTAATAGTTGCAGTTAATGTCACTACTTGGTCGCCAGCAGAGGCGCTAGGTTGAGTAACAACAGCTGTGCCATTAACTGGTTTTAAGTACTCTTCGTTGTTTGACGTCCAGCTAATACCAGATACAAATGGACCTACACGCGGTAACTCAAAGCTTTCACGTACTGCCGATACATCACCTAAATCAAGCGCATCAGTAATGAAGGTCTCAAATTCAGTCGGATCTGTCAGGTTATTGATAGCCGCACCATTAATATCTAGGCCGTTTAGCGCGTAGTCATAAACGATGAATTCATCAATTTGACCTTGGAAAGGTAAGTCCCAACCGTAGTTCACACCAAGGGCAAAGTTACCTGTTTGTTCGCTAAAGAAGTCAGGGCGAGGCATCGAACCTGCACGTACACCATCACGATAAAGTGTTGCAGTGCCATTAGCATAAGTGATTGCAATATGATTCCAATCCATTACCGCTGGAGAGTCAGAAATGATTTGGTTCCACATATCAGTGCCATCATCATCTAAATAACGGCTCCATAGCATTGGTGTTGACGTAAAGTGTGTACTACCTGGGATCAAGCTCATCCAACGTGCATCAGACGTTGATGCGAAGAATGTAGGCGTAAAGTTAGTTAGTACTGTTGGCTTAAACCAATACGAAATAGTGTACTCATCGCCTGTTACTAACTCATCAGGTAAACGTACGCCCGTTGCACCGTCAAAGTTAAATGCTTTACCTGTTTGACCTTCTGCGTATGCAGCTGTACCAGCACCCACATTTAATAGGTTGTTATCTGTTACACCCGCATCATCTAGGTTACCTAAACCATCACTGAGTGAATCTTCAAATGCATAGTGTGCAATCGCATTTTTAAACTCTGGGCGCGCTTCTAGATTTACATTAAATGTCTTGGTTGTGCTCTCGCCGTTTAAAGAGATATTAGCCGTTAAAGTAACCGCTTTATCACCGCGATCTGGCGTTGGAATGAATACTGAGCCTTCACTGGTGATGTAGTACTCATCACTACTTTCCCAGTTAATTGCAGCACCATCTTTACCTTTGGTTGGTAATGAGTAGCCTTCGTCAGCGATTGATAATTCAGTTTTGATATCAAGTGCTTCTTGAACAGTGCCAAGCACGTTAGCCGTATCTGTGATTTCATCACGTTTACTTGCCCAAATGGTAGCGCCTTCGCTTGATGTAGCTGATACAGTTACAGCCATTGCTTTAGTTGCATCATCCCATTGCCATTTAGCCACGCCAAAGTAAGTACCTGAATCTAACTCAAGTTTAATATTTGAGTCATCAATCATGTACCAGATACCTGGGTCATCACCGGTTACTGAGTGATCTTCGTTTAAAGCAATATGCATTGAGCGAATAGCATCTGTATTTACATCATTGCCATGGTTGATAAATTTGTAATAGCCGTAAAGTTCATCTGCCACAACCATGTTGTCGCCTTCAAGCGGCACATAACGTTGTGGAGAGGCCATAGGCCAGCCTAATGAGTTAATGAACATTTCATGTACGCGAACTTGGTGCGCTTCTGAAATGGTTGGGAACTCAGTCGATGTTTGCGGGAAACGCGTATGCGTTACTAAAATATGGCGACCTGTCGCTTCATCGTAGTAAGCAGAGTTATGGCCCGGTGATTGGTAGCCCCATGCTGGTGCTGTTTCGCCAAGTTCTTGCGTGTACTCAAAGCCGCCCATTAGTTTTTCGCCGACCTCCAGGCCGCCGATAGCTGCAATGTCATTACCTGCATTATCTAGGTAAGGACCATCTGGTGTTTTAGAGCGAGCAACACGGATGTTGTAACCACCATTAAGATCAAAACCAGCAACAGAGAAGAATAGGTAGTAGTATTCACTTTCTGGGCTGTACATGACAAATGCACCTTCCATTGCACGGAAGTCGCCGCCTACTAGCTTTTTACCATAGCCTTGACCAGCTTCTGGCATACCTGTTTCTTCGTCCATTGCTAGCACGAAAATACCGCCAGAGTATGAACCGTAAACCATCCAAAGTTTGCCATCAGCATCATAGAAAGCTGCAGGGTCAATGGCGTTAGGATCAACGGCACCATTCCATGTTGTTTGGCCATTATCAAGTGGGTAAGCTGCAAATTCAGCTTCTGAGCGATAACCGCTGCGTAAGAAAATACCTTTGTTTGTATAAGGACCTTCAATATTATCAGCTTCAGCTAAACCAAGGTAAGAGCGGTTCCAGCACACTTCATCAACAACATCTGGTGTATCTGGGTTATCTTGTGCACAATGGTTATAGTAGAACCAAAATTTACCATTTGGCGCTTTGATTACATCGGCAGCCCAGTTTCCTGTAAAACCGTCTGTCCATTCAATACCTTCGGCAATTTCACCTGTGTAGTTGTAATCAAATAATGGGCTTTCATTAACGGCTGCGTTAGCTGAAAGGCTAGAAATCATTTCCCAGTTCAAGAGATCAGTTGATTTAGCGGCAGCAAGGTGTGAACCAAAAATATAATAAGTGTCGTCAACTTTAACGACAGAAGGATCGTGCACGCTTACATTGGTAACCATTACGCTACCTGATTCAGTGTATTCAACACTGCTGCTTACTGTCGGTTTCGCACTTTGCGGGTCGGCAACCGCTGGTGCTGTGTCAAGCTTAGTACCATCTTCTTTGCCACAACCTGTAACAGCCAAAGAGCAGGCTATGACCATGGCTAATTTATTTAATTTCATTTTATGTGTCCTCTTGAAACTGGGATTCATTTTTTTATTCGATTGTTGTCAATAAAATTGCCGCGCGCCTATATCAAACTAATAAGAACGTAGTATTGTAATTTTATAGTACGATTTAAAATGTGCAAATACTTTTGCAAAGGTAATTGATATGTAAACATGAAGTGTCAGTGTTTACAATGTGTACAGCGTGATTTTAATTTTTTCAAGTTGCCAGTTTTGGCGTTTTTTTCGCTGTTTTTGCTCTATTAGGGAAGTTTTTTGCTGATCTGCAAGTGAGGATTTTCCGGTAAATTTGTTTATTTGTATTACATTTGAGCACTAAAAAGGGCTCTTAAAGAGCCCTTTTTGAGATTACTTGTCTTGTTTACTTAGACCTTCAGTGGTCATGATAATACGTTTAAGTGTGCCATCTTCGTTGTAATAAAGCGGCTCAATCGCCACTGAACGGCGAAAACGCCCGCCACTTGGTTTGCCATCAATTGGTGGTACGGCACCAGTATGGTAAATAAAGTAGTCTTTACCTTTGTATTCGATAATTGATTGGTGGTTGGTTTCGCTGTTACCTGCGATCTCATTCAAGATACCTTTATATTCCCACGGGCCATGAATGCTTTTGCTCATGGCATAACAGATCTTCTCAGGGAACTCACATGCGTACGATACATAGTAGTTGTCGTTTTTCTTATGAACCCATAACGCTTCGGTAAAGTTAGGTAAGTCTAGCGTTTTAATTTCACCATCAAGAGAGAGTAAATCGTCGCTTAGCTTTACGTATTTTGGCATTAAGTTACCAAAGAACATGTAAGTATCGCCGTTTTCTTCTGTATAAATAGCAGGGTCGATGTCGTCCCAATCATTTGGCGTATGCTTGGTCATGTCATCGGTAACCAGTGCGTGACCAATCGCATCTTTGAATGGACCTGTTGGTGACTTAGAAGTTGCAACACCAATTGCAAAACCTGGTTTTGTGTCGTTGTGACGAACGGTTGTAAAGAAGTAGAAAGTGCCATCACGCTCAATCATGTGTGAAGCCCATGCTTCACCTTTAGCCCATTTAAAGTCTGTTGCTTTCATGATTGGGCCGTGTTTTTTCCAGTTCACCATATCTGTTGATGAAAAGGCTAACCAGTCATGCATTTCAAAAAACACGTCATTATTAGGTGCTTCATCATGGCCTGTATAAAGGTATACGGTGTCATTGTGAACAAGTGCAGCAGGGTCTGCAGTAAATACATCGGTAAATAATGGGTTTTGTGCAACAGCTAAGCTGCTCGAAAAAAGTAATGGTAGCGCTAACGCTTTCAATTTCTTCATGAGTGTCCTTAGTAACTAATAATTGTTGTTTGAACTGCAGCTTTTTCGACCCAGAGCTCTCTCTAAGTGACCAGATAATACACAGTGTACGCCTGATTATACTGAGTAACTGATTGTTTACATCGAAACAAACCAGTAAAAGTGCAGCAAAAAATAACTCTATATTGTATTATTGTATTTTAATCATAGTAGCATCAAAATACGCTGGGTAAATAACTTGTTAGCCCTTTTTTGTTGCTCTGGATGAGTGAAAGACAAATTAAATAAGCAAACGAACAATCGCTAAGTGGCTGATAATAATGGGTCTTAATAAATTCCCAAAACAAAAACGCAGCATGCTTTGAGTTTGTAACATGCTATAATTGCAACGTTTTTTGTAAACATAATGGCAGTTATTTTAATTTAGCTTTTTGAGTTGACTGTTAAATAATCATACAATATGATTAAAGTTCAGGCAGCAATGTATTAACATAAAAATATAGACACACTCGCGCACCGTTTTGACAACACACGATGCACAATGCAGTGGTCACTCTTCGGTAACTGAATGGGGAAAGTTCAGCGGACCGATATAACTATAATTTGGAGAACACCGCTTATGTTTAAAAGAACACACATAGCCAGTGCTGTAGTTATGGCATTTACCTGTCAATTTGCTTTTGCACAGGAGGAAGCACCAAACACTCCTGAGAATAACGTCGATGAGATGGAAGTTATTCAAGTATCAGGTATTCGCGGCAGTTTAAACAAAGCGTTAGATGAAAAACGTGCAAGCGTTCAAATCGTGGATGCAATTGTTGCTGAAGATATTGGTAAATTCCCTGATAATAACGTAGTTGAAGCACTACAACGTGTGACAGGTGTACAAACAACAGGCCGTGGTGCTGGTGAAGTAAGTGAGGTATCAATCCGTGGCCTTAATGATGTTAATACTACAGTTAATGGTCGTGCTATCTTTACTGGTGCGGGTCGTGATGTGGCGCTGCAAGACATTCCTGCAAGTTTACTTTCAGGCGTAACAGTTTATAAAACTCGTTCGGCGGATCAAATCGAACGTGGTATCGCAGGTGCGATTGATATTAAAACTCACCGTCCTTTCAACTTCGAAGGTGAAAAAATTGTTTTAGCGGCACGTGCGATTTACTCAGATCAACCTGATGAAGTTGATCCAAATATCAGTGCGTTACTTTCTAACCGTTGGGAAATCGACGGTGCTGGTGAATTTGGTGCATTAGTTAATATTTCATACGCTGAAACACATTACCGCGATGACACCATCACAGCAGGTGCTGTATTCCCATTCTTTACTGATAAACCACATTATAACTACTCGCCATACTCTAGAATTCCAAATCGTGACTCGCAAGATAACCTAATTTGGCAAGGTGGTTTAGAAAATGGCTTACCTACATCGCAAGGCTCTACCCTTGATATTGAAGGAGTTCCAACGGAATATTTATTAGCACGTGATGCTATTTTTGGTACTTCATTTACAGGTCTTCGTAAGCGTCCTGCTGCATCTGTATCTTTACAGTGGGCACCAGATGAAACCCTAGAAATCACAGCTGAAGGTTTCTACACAGGCTACGAAAACGAATCGCAAAATGCGATGTGGTTCTCAAATACGTTTGAAAACGGTAACGGCTTTATTGAAACCCCAACTGTGTTTGATGGCACTAACGTTATTAAAGAAAAGCAAGCGATTGGCGCTGGTGGTTTCCAAAGTGGTGACTTTTCATATGGTAAAACAGATAGCTACTTATATGCGCTAGGTGCCGAGTGGCAAGCAAGCGATTACCTAACTATTAACACTGAAGTTGTTTATCAAGACAGTGAGTATAAAACCGATTTCTTCGCAATGCGTTTTGATCGTGTATCAACAGGACTTGATGTAGATTTCAACGACAAAGACGGTGTACCAGGCATCGCGTTTTGGGATGATCCAAACACTGCGGTAAACGAAGCAGATATGGCCGCTATCGAAAACTGGAATGCTGGTACTATTTATGACAATGGTGGCGGAAACAGCGGCGATTCGATTAGTTTTACAGTAGATAGTGAGTATCTCCTTGGTGGTACTTACATAGATAAAGTTAAATTCGGTGGTCGTTTCGAAAACCGCTCGGCACAAGAGTTTACTAGAACTGATGATGAAGGTATTGGAAACACTTCAGTTGCTAGCCTTATGGAGCAGTTAGTTGCTGCAGGGGCGTCTGGAGACGGAAGTGGCTTAATTTTTCAAGTAGATGATTACTTTGATGGTCGCGCCGATGTATTTAATAGCTTTATTACTGCTGATGGTAGTTATTTACTGAAAAATGCAGATGTTGTTCGTCAGGTCTATGGTGCTGAAGTCGAGGATTTAGCTAAAACTTTCGATATTGATGAAACATCCTATGCATTTTATGCAACAGCTAACTTCTTTTTAACTGATGATATTAGTGGTGAGTTCGGTTTACGTTACGTGAACTATGAGCAAGACATGAAGTTCTATGATCAGGATAAAAATGGTGAACTAACAACAGGCAAAAATAAAACAGATAAGATTTTACCTAGCTTAGTAGTTAACTGGAATATCACGGATGACGTAGTGGGTCGTGTAGCATATACAGAAACACTGCGAATGCCTAACTTTGCTGACCTGAACACGGTTGTAAGATTACAAGACCCATTAACTGACAATCCTTATGGTACAGGAACGGGTGGTAATTCTAATTTACAACCGACAGAGTCAAAAAATTATGACCTATCTCTTGAGTGGTACTTTGCTGATACAAGCTCTATTTACGCTGCTTATTTTAAACGTGAAATTGAAGGTTTAGTATTGCCTGGGCGTAAGACAGAAGTTCTAGAGGGTAATGATGGTCAAACAAGACCGTACGTTATTAGTACATCTGTGAATGCTTCAAACGGAGAGCTTTCGGGCTTTGAGCTTGGCGCAGTTTATTTTCCTGAAAACTTACCAGAAGTGTTAAATGGTTTTGGCCTACAAGCTAGCTTTACCATGCTTGATTCTTCACAAGAAACTCCAGACTTTAACGAAGCAGGAGAAATAACCGAATATGTTAAATCGCAAATGTCAGGTGTTTCTGATGAATCTTACAGCATCGTAGGTATCTACGAGCGTGATTCATTCGACATGCGCTTATCTTATGTATGGCGTTCTGAGTTCTACACAGGGAACGAAGCGGCAATCTTTGCTAACCCAATTCAGTTCTGGAATCGTCCTGAGCAAAGCTTAGATTTCCAATTTAGCTACAATGTGAATGATGACTTTGTTGTAACCTTTGATGCAACGAACATCCTAGATGACGTATATCAGAGCTACTACGGTGAAGGTAACGACAACCTATTTAACTTTGGTAACGGTATCTACTCACGTACATTCGCACTAGGCGCACGTTATTCTTTCTAAATTTCTTTTATAGACCTAAAAACCCCGGCTTTGCTGGGGTTTTTTATTGGTTTTTATAAACCAAACCATCGGTCGAAAAGAGTTGCGATTTAATAAGTATGATAATACTATTAATTAGGTTAGCATTAAATTTACAAAAATAACGAACGCAATGGCCAAGCTGTGTAATATCTAGGGCTATAAATTTATTTGATACGCAATGTTGAAAGCTTTTTAGCATTGCTTGAAATAGTGAGCGGCGGCTCATTATTGACCAATTAGGGTGTTGTTGTATGGAATCTCAAAAGTTATCCGTTGTAGAAAAGGTCGGCTTTGGCGCCGGCGACATGGCAGTAAATGTCATGGTTGCAGCGTTATTCTATTTTATGTCTTTCTTTTACACCGATATCTACGGACTTGATCCGGTTGATATGGGTGTGTTGTTCTTAGTAGCGCGTTTTGTTGATGCCTTTACCGATCCATTAATGGGGGTGATCACCGACAAAGTGAAAACCCGTTGGGGTCAGTTCCGTCACTGGTTCTTATTTTTATCTGTGCCATATGGTTTGTCGGTCGTACTGTTATTTACCACGCCTGATTTCGACTACAACATGAAGTTAGCGTGGGCTTATGCCACTTATTTGTTTGCGACCTTGATGTTTACCGGTGTTGCTATTCCTTATATCTCTTACATTGGTGTATTAACTGCCGATCCTAAAGAGCGTTTGTCGGCCAATGGCTACCGTATGTTCTTCGCTAAGATTGCTAATGTAGTGATCGTATTTTCAGTGCCGCTACTAGCCTCATATTGGGGAGATGGCAGCTTGTCGTATGGTTATAAACTGGCAATGGCATTGGTATCGGCATGTGCCGTAGCACTATTTTTGTTTTGCTTCTTTACTACTCGCGAACGTATTACCCATGAGCCACAAACCGAAGGTGTACTTACGCAATTAAAAGTACTTATTAAAAACGACCAATGGTTACTACTGTGTGCAGCATGTGTGCTTGGTACGCTTGGTTATGCGATTCGTGGCAGTGTTGCTATGTATTACGCAACCTATTACTTAGGTGTACCAGATTTAGCAGGTGCCTTTACCAGTGCGGGTATTGCAGCATCTATTGTCTCAATGGTGGCAAGTACGTGGATCACCCAGCGTTACTGTAAAATGAAGCTATTCCGTCAATCACAAATCGCCGTGCTATTCATCTCATTGCTAATGTATTTTGTAGTGCAACCGGGCGATGTAATGACGGCGTTTGTGCTTTATATCATCTTGTCATTTGTGGTTGATTTACATGCGCCAGTGTTCTGGTCTGCCATTGCTGAAGCCGTTGATTACGGTGAAATTAAAGACGGCGTTCGTGCATCGGGTCTATCGTTTGGTGGCATTTCATTCTGCCAAAAAGCCGGGGGCGGTTTAGCGGGCTTAGCAGGTGGTTTATTACTGGCATTTTTTGAGTACAAGCCTAACGTTGAGCAAACCGAATTTACCCTAATGGGCTTAGCACTGATGCTAACCATCATTCCTGGTGTATTCCACGCCTTGCTAGGTCTGATCTTGAAAAAATACAAAATTACCGATGAGTACTATACGGATATGGTTATTCATAAACGCCTACCAAAATAACCACTCTTTAAACGCACACACTAAATAAGTGTGTGCGCTTTGCTCTTTAAAATAACAACTCGCTGGGAGACAACAGTATGAACACATTCAAGGTTAGCTATTTAGCAAGCGTTTGCGCTGCAATTTTAACTGTGACCGGTTGCAGTGAGCAGCCAACAGACAGTAAACAAACTGCTGCTGTGGAGCATGCTGAACATACCAGCGAACAACATTTATTTGCCCTAAACCAAGTAAGTTTAAGCGCCAGCCCGTTTTTACATGCACAGCAAACGAATGTGCGTTATTTATTAGCACTTCATCCTGATCAGTTACTTGCTCCTTACCTGCGTGAAGCCGGCCTTGAGCCAAAAGCGCCTAACTATGGCAACTGGGAAAGTACTGGCCTTGATGGCCATATTGGCGGTCATTATCTTTCAGCCTTAAGCCTTGCGTGGGCAGCCACAGGTGACGAAGAATTAAAGCAGCGTTTAGATTATATGCTAAGCGAGCTGGATCGCGCTCAACAAGCCACTGGTGGTTACTTAGGCGGTATCCCAAATGGCGATGAAATGTGGCAGCAGATTGAAAAGGGTGAAATCAAAGCTGATTTATTCAGCTTGAATGACCGCTGGGTGCCGCTTTATAACATCGATAAAATCTTTCATGGTTTGCGTGATGCATACGACGTAGCAGGCAGTGATAAAGCCAAACAAATGCTATTTAAGTTAGGCGAATGGTTCTTAGCGACCACTGCCAAGCTAACTGATGAACAAGTTCAACAAATGCTGTATTCAGAGCATGGTGGCTTAAATGATGTATTTGCTGATATGTACTTTATTAGTGACGATGAGCGTTACTTAAAACTAGCGCGTCAGTTCTCTCATAACATCATTATTGAACCCTTATTACACAAAGAAGATAAGTTAACTGGCCTGCATGCCAATACGCAAATTCCAAAAATTATTGGTATGTTGAAGGTCGCAAATGCCAGCGATGACAAAGCATGGCAGCAAGGTGCTGACTTTTTCTGGAAAACAGTCAGCCAAGAGCGCTCAGTATCAATTGGCGGTAACTCAGTACGTGAGCATTTTCATGATAAAAGTGACTTCACGCCGATGGTTGAAGATGTTGAAGGTCCAGAAACCTGCAACACTTACAACATGATGAAACTTAGTAAGTTATTATTCTTAAAAACCGGTGATACGCGTTATTTAGACTATTATGAGCGCGCCACATATAACCATATTTTATCGTCACAACACCCAGAGCATGGCGGTCTTGTTTACTTTACCTCAATGCGCCCTGGGCATTACCGCATGTATTCGTCAGTGCAAGATTCAATGTGGTGCTGCGTAGGCTCAGGTATTGAGAATCACAGCAAATATGGTGAGCTGATTTATAGCAATACCGGTAAAGAGCTATGGGTGAACTTGTTTATTCCAAGCACGTTAAATTGGCAACAGCAGGGTTTGCAGATCACGCAAGACAGCCAATTTCCAGATGATAACAAGGTTTCACTGACCGTGAATCGTTTGTCTGAGGGGCAAAGTGCTGAGTCGGTAATTCATATTCGTAAACCGTCTTGGCAGCAAGGTGAGCTGAGCTTTACTTTAAATGGAAAAGCTGTAAGCGCAACCGAAAAAGACGGTTATTACAGTATCAGCCATGCATGGCAAAGCGGTGATAAGCTTGCCTTTGAGCTTAGTCCTAAGCTTTATACTGAGCAGCTACCTGATGGCCAGCATTATTACTCTGTGATGTATGGGCCTGTTGTAATGGCTACCAAAGTACAAGCATTTGCAAATGAGCAGCTTAACTTTGTTGCCGATAATAGCCGCATGGGCCACATCGCCGCGGGGCCGACTTGTCCGCCAGAAGCTCTGCCAATCATGCTGAGTGAACCAGAAAAATTTATTGCCGATCTCACTCGTAAACCGGGCCAAGAGCTTGCATTTATCGCCGATAAAAATGTGGCGATTGCCAAGCAAGGTATCGATAACACTAAGAGCACAGAGCTAATTCCGTTCTTCCGCTTACACGATAGTCGCTATCAAGTGTATTGGCCGCAGCAAAGTGAAGCTGAGTTCACACAATTTGTTGCCGATGCAAAAGCGGCTGAGCAAGCGAAAGAGCAGCTTCGTTTATTAACCGTTGATCAAATTACGCCGGGTGAGCAACAACCTGAAGTCGAACACGACTTTAAAGGTGAAGGAACTCGTGCGGGTGTTAATAATGGTCATCATTGGCGCGATGCGACAGGTTGGTTTGAGTATCAGCTTAACAACCCAGAACAAAAAGCGGTTGCTTTGCGTGTTCGCTATTTTATTGGCGATGTAGATCGTCATTTCTCAATTAATTTAAATGGTGAGCAATTAGCTGCGGTTAGTTTGCCTGTAGGTAAGCCGACTGATGAGTTCTACACCATTGATTACCCATTAACAGAGGCAATGAAAAAGTCGAAAACGCTTACCTTACGTTTTGCTGCCGACAAAGACTCTGTTGCCGGTGGTATCTATGGTATTCGTTTAATCAACGCACAATAAAGAGTTGGCTATGTTAAGCAACGATGTATTTGCGACGGCTAAAGAGCATGTTTTACCGTCGCTTTTAGATAACAGCGCTGAGCAACACAGTTTTTACCAAACGCCGACAGGGCTTGGTTATAGAGTGATTGAGCAAGGCCAGGGGGATAAACCTAGTTGGGATGCCACTGTGACTGTGCATCAACGCGTTACCCTTACAAATGGTCGGGTGTTGTTTGATACTCGAAAGCAAGGTGCTGCTGTAGAGTACGAAATTGCAGAGGCGATAGTGGGCTTGCAAGAAGCATTGCAACTAATGAATAAAGGCAGCCGCTTTGAGGTGCTAATACCTGCGCATTTGGCGCGTGATGTGTACAGCGCATTTATTGAAGAAAAGCATCAGCAAGACTGCCAAAGCCCCATGCTCGTTGACATTACTTTGATTGATTTTAGTTGATAACACCTACTCTCAACCTCAAACGAGGTCATTAAAGCAAATAAAAAACCTGCAATTTTGCAGGTTTTTTGTGTGTTGAATAATTACTTCTTAAGCTTGGTTTTAAGCTTATTTAGGTCAGCTGGGTTAACAACCGGCCAATTGTTTTTCCAACTCATAGGTAAAATACGTAGCTTTTGCACGCCGTTATCGGCTGTTTCGTAGGCGTGTAATACTAAATAGTCTTTACCATCAAAAGTGTACGCAGCATTATGACCAAGAGCAGCCCAGTCTTTATTACCTTCAATAACTAAACTGCCACCGCCATCAACCATAGAGCGACCTTGTTGATCTAAATATGGGCCTTCGATGTTTTTGCTTCGACCTACGCGTACGTTGTAAGTACTCTCTACGCCACGGCAGCATTTATCAAACGAAACAAATAGGTAGTAATAGCCGTTCTTTTTAAAGATATAAGGTGCTTCAATCGGGCCATGTTCCGTGTTTGGACGACTCGCAATGTGATGCCACTTTTCAGGTTTTGCTAAGCGCACCATGTCATCATCAAGTTTTACTAGTTTAAGGCCGCCCCAGAACGAACCAAAGCTCATCCATGGTGTGCCATTGTCATCTTCGATAATCGCAGGGTCGATAGCGTTCCAATCGTCACGCTCAGGTACTGATTCAACCACTATGCCGTAGTCAATCCACTTGTAATCAGGTGATGATGGGTCAAGGGTTTCGTTAACCGTTACACCAATTGCCGAAGTGTTTTTGCCAAATGCAGAGACTGAGTAATAAAGGTAAAACTTACCATTTTTCTCATACACATCGGGTGCCCATAAGTGGCCATCAAAGCTTGGTGAAATACGCTTTGCCCAACTTGGCTCGTCTTTAAAAACGCGGCCTGTGAGTTTCCAGTTGGTTAAATCTTTCGATTCATAATAGGTAATACCAGGGCCTGTGCTAAATACATAGTACGTGTCGCCTTCTTTGGTCATCACCGGATCGTGTACTTCAACTTGCTTTGCAGAAACGGCTGCGGCAGAAAAAAGTAGCCCTGTTGAAAGCCACTTCATTGCGTGTGTCACCTTACTTACGGGTCTCATGCTTGAATACCTTTTGTTGTTTTAACTCTTGTGTTCATTCAGCTACTATATAATATGTAATACAATATTAACAATAAAATCGAGACGAAATACAGGACACATTATGCTCAAAAAATTATCTCGGCTAACGCTTCTTAGTGCGTTAAGTGCCTCGCCATTGTCAGCCCTTGCTGATGCTAATAGTAGCAAGACTTTAGCGCCAATTGATAACCCCATTGTACTCAAACGTGCTGATCCTTGGTTAGTTCGTGATGATAAAAGTGGCTGTTACACGTTTATAGGTAGTTCGCCGAAATTTGATGAAATTGAGCTACGCCAAGCTTGTCGTTTAAACGATTTGAAATTAGCTGAGCCGAAGGTTATTTGGCAAAAGCGCGATAAAGGCCCAATGAGTGTCAATATTTGGGCCCCTGAGCTACATAAGATTGATGGCAGTTGGTATATCTACTTCGCCGCAGGTGATATCGAAAAACCGTTCAGTATTCGCATGTATGCACTTAAAAACGACAGTGCTAATCCGATGCAAGGTGAGTGGCAAGAAATGGGGCAAGTAACTAGCCACCTTGATAGTTTTTCGCTTGATGCCACAAGTTTTACGCACAAGGGTAAGCGCTACATGATTTGGGCGCAGCAGAACCAGCCTGCAACTTACAACTCAGCTTTATGGTTAGCTGAAATGGACTCACCAACATCAATTAAAGAACCCATTATCGCGATTACTGAGCCAACCCTTGATTGGGAAGTGCAAGGCTATAAGGTGAACGAAGGTGCTGCTGTTATCACTCATGGCGATAAAATATTTGTCACTTATTCAGCCAGTGCCACCGATCATCGATATGCGATGGGCTTGCTATGGGCAGATGTGAATGCTGACTTACTTGACCCTGCTAGCTGGCATAAAAAGGCTGAGCCGGTGTTCACCACCAATGCTGAGCTAGGTCGTTTTGGCCCTGGGCATAACAGTTTTGTAAAAGCTGAAGATGGTGTAACCGATTTAATGATTTATCACAGCCGTGACTATAAAGAGCTGAAAGGCTCACCGCTTACAGACCCAAATCGCCATGCGCGAGCACGCATTATTACGTGGGATAAAAACGGTTTTCCAGTGTTTTCACCAGAACTCGCTGATTAAAAAAGGGCGCCAATTGGCGCCCTACAACTTTGGGAACGAACGATTACCAGAAGCGGTAGTAAATAAAGGCAGTAATACCAATAATACCCGCGGTATGAATGTAATCCCACTTATCTAAGCCGGCAGCTACTTCTTTCATAGTTGCTTTATCTAGGCTTGAGAAAGTAAGACCTTTCAATTGTTCTTCGTCTGCTTGTTTGGTGAAAATACTTACCACAATCATAATCGCAACGACCACGACAAATAGCAGAATACAGTAATATAACCAGTTCATTGTGGTGATCCACGCAAATGATGAACCTGTTAAATCATCTTTAAATGGCAGTAACACTAAGCGGATCATACCAAGCACAAAACCTGATACTAAGCCCACAAAACCCGCTGTTGGAGTGATGCGTTTACTACATAAACCTAGTAAAAATACCGCAGCAATACCTGGTGCAATAAGAGACTGCACACTTTGCAGATATTCATAAAGCACATCGGCAATTAAGCTCATGACGGGTATCCACAGAAGACCTAATACAACAATCACGATAGTGGCAATACGGCCTACTTTCAGAAGGTGCTTCTCAGATGATTCAGGTTTAAATTTCTTATAGAAATCAATGGTAAATAAGGTTGCTGATGAGTTAAATAATGATGCTAAAGAGCTCATAAGAGCCGCTACTAAACCACCGATTACAATCCCCTTTACGCCGGCTGGTAATAGCTCAGCAACTAAAGTTGGGAAAGCTTGGTCAGCACTTTCATAGCTAATAATACCTTTAACATTCAATGCGTATGCAATCATGCCTGGTACTAAGAAGATAAATACAGGAAGTAATTTTAGGTAACCAGCAAACATGGTACCGCGACGCGCTTCTTTAATGCCTTTTGCAGATAAAACACGTTGTACGATGTATTGGTCGGTACACCAATACCAAAAACCAATAATGAATGAACCAAATACAATGCCAGGCCATGGGAACTCAGCATCTGAAGCACTGCGAATAAGGTGCATATTAGCATCGTTGATACGCTCAACTTCTGCCCAGCCACCTACTTTATCTAGACCAACAACTAATATGACTAAGGAGCCAATAATGAGTACAGGGGTCTGCAACACCGAGGTCCACATAATGGCTTTCATACCGCCAAGTACCGTATAAATACCGGTGATAACGACAAGGCCAATAGCTGAAATCCAGAAGAAATCGATGCCCCAAATGCTCTCAATACCTAAGATTGTTTTAAATGCGATACCGCCGGCATAAACCGTTACCGCAACCTTGGTTAGTACATAACTAATCAATGAGATAACAGATAAGAAGGTACGTGATTTAGAGTTAAAGCGGCGCTCTAAGAATTCAGGCATGGTGTAAACTTTACTACTCCAATAGAAAGGTACGAAAATCCAACCGAGCAGTAGAATGATCCACGATTGCATCTCCCAGTGAGCCAGTGCCATACCCGATTGTGCACCTGAACCTGAAAGGCCCACTAAATGTTCCGAGCCAATGTTCGATGCGAAAATAGAGGCACCAATCACTAACCAACTTGCATTACGACCCGCTAAAAAGTAATCAGCGGTGTCTTCTTCTTTTTGTCGCATAGACATCACGACAACGCCTAGTAACAGGACAAAAAATCCTGCTAGCACTGCCCAGTCTAAGGTACTTAGTTCGACCATCGTGTGTTCCACCTAATTTTGAAAGAGAATTTTGCTTTTTTAGTTGTTAAATAAAAATATTATATTATAAATAAGCTAAGTGAAAGAGATTTGTTAAAATAAGGTGACAGTCTGTAGGTTAAATGGTGACTGTATTGTTCGAAATACAGACACTTGTATTAGGTCGTTTTTTGCTTGTTATTGATTTTAATCAATTATTTCCAGGATGACGGAATAGCTTTATAGATGTATCATATTACTCAGATCTTTTGAGGAACACACATGGCGCGTTTAGAAAATTTAAACCTATCACAACAAGTTACCAATGAGCTTGGTAAAGCAATTATTGTTGGTGATTATAACACTGAAACGGGGCTACCAACCGAAGCACAACTTTGTGAAGTGTATGGTATTAGCCGCACAGCTGTTCGTGAAGCAGTGAAAATGCTTGCTGCAAAAGGACTGATTTCTTCTCGTCCACGACAAGGTATTCGTGTTGAGTCGGCGGAGAACTGGAACTTATACGACACAAGCGTATTAAAATGGTTGTTGGAAAGCAGCCCATCACTTTACGTACTTAAAGAATTTCTACAAGTGCGCTTGGCGATTGAGCCACAAGCAGCAGCACTTGCAGCAAGAAAAGGCGACCAAGCAGCCATTGCAGAAATTAAAATGGCACTCGATAAAATGCAAGCGGCAGCAGAAGAGCCAGAAGGCGTAATGCATGAGCCAGACCTTGCTTTCCATACAGCTATTTTGCATGCCAGTGGTAACCGTTTTTTCTATCAATTACGTGATTTTATTAGCACGGCTCTGCATGTAAGTATTCAGCATACTACACCTGCTAAGGGCAATAAAAAGGCAATCGCTGAAGAGCACTTTAAAGTGTATAACGCGATTGCGAGCGGCGACCCTGAGCGTGCTAAAAACATGATGACGTACATGATTGATGAAGCAATGGCGTTTATTGAAAAAGAAATCGCCGAAAAAGAAGCGGCTCAATAAGTATCACTTTTTGACGTTGTAATTACTTTAAAACAAAAGGTTATCATGCCAAATTCGAACGAGCTAAAAACAGTTTACCCAAGCCTTGCTGGTAAGAGTGTGTTTATTACTGGTGGTGCATCGGGAATTGGTGAAGTAATGGTAACGCGGTTCTGCGAGCAGGGCGCGAAAGTCACCTTTGTTGATATTGCAACTGAGCAAAGCGATGCGTTATGCGCAAAATTAGCTGGCAAATATGAGTTTGACCCGCAGTTTATCCATTGCGATATTCGTGATGTTGAAGCCTTAAAAGCGGCCATTGAGCAAACTCGTCAGCAACAGGGTGACATAGGTGTGTTAATTAATAACGCAGCCGATGACACCCGTCATGCCGCTGAAAATATGGATGTGAAATATTGGGAAGATAAGTTTGCCGTTAACTTGCGCCCATGTTTCTTTTCATCGCAAGCTGTGGTTGAACACATGCAGCGTTTAGGCGGTGGTAGCATTATCAATATGGGGTCGGTAAGCTGGCGCATTAAGCAAACAGGTATGCCAGCCTATACAACTGCTAAAGCAGGAATTGAAGGTTTAACCCGTTCATTGGCTGCTTCATATGGTAAAGACAATATTCGTGTGAATTCACTGGTTCCGGGGTGGGTGATGACAGAGCGCCAAATTACTCATTGGCTAACCCCAGAAATGATTGAAGATGTTCGTTTAAGTCAGTGTATTAACGAAACAATTCAACCAGACCATGTGGTAAATGCGGCATTGTTTTTGGCCGCTGATGACAGCCGAATGATGACAGCACAATCATTGATAGTGGATGCAGGTTGGACATAATTTTGCGAAACAATCGCAAAACAACTAGCTTGCAATAAAAATTTTTACATAATTCAAATGATACTATAATAATAAAATATGGGTTATAGAATCAACAGAGCTCATACTTAGGAAGGTGGTAAGAAAGTTTGACCGACTTTGTACTTGTTTATTTAATTCTGATTATTGGCGCTTGCCTGCAAAGTGTTATTGGCTTTGGTTTAGGCATGCTATGTGTGCCTGTACTTTACTGGCTGATGCCAGAGCTGGTGCCTGGGCCAATGATTCTGAATGCGCTGTTTTTAACGTCGGTGTTAATGATTAAACACCGCGGCGCGATAGACATGAAACAAACAGGCATTTCCATTATTGGTGGTGCTGTGGGAGTTATCCTTGCTGCTGTGGTGATGTGGTATGTCAATGCGAAGCAGTATCAACTCTTGCTAGGAGTGAGTATTTTGGTAGTGGTGGCATTGTCTATCATAGGTATGAAACCGAAAATTTCCACCATTACAAGCTTACTTGCGTCAATGTCGTCGGGCTTTTTAGGTACCACAACGTCAGCCGGTGGCGCGCCGATGGGGCTACTCTATCAAGCTGAAGATAAAGACAAAATTAAAGCAAACCTGAGTGCCTTTTTTGTATTTATAAACTTGTTTGGCATTATTGTATTGATGCTGACAGGCTCTGCCGATATGGGCGATGTGAAGCTGTTCTTTTTCTGCTTACCCGCTATTTTAATTGGCTGGGGCTTGTCGTTTGTGATCAACAATAACCTCAATGAAAAGGCCATTCGCGGCATAATCTTGCTGGTTGCTGGCTTATCTGGTCTAGCACTTATTTTCATACACAGATAGAATGAGAATAGTTCAGCAGTTTGTGTAATGAAGCCTATGCTCGATGACACCATTAAAGTAATCATTTCTAGCCAATGCCAATTGGGCGAAGGTGCCTATTTTGCTAAGGCACATAACTGTTTATTTTGGGTCGATATTTTAGGGCAGCGTTTGTTTCGTTTGCAGTGTCAATCGATGCGAGTTAGCCAGTTTACTATGCCAGAACCGATTTGCTGGGTGATGGAAACCGAGCAAGCTGAATTAATCGCAGGCTTTGCCAAAGGCATTTATAAGCTCAATAGTGAAGACTTTAGCCGCGAACTTCTTTACTCAATCGATCACGAACCCTCACAAAACCGCTTAAACGATGGTAAAACGTCTCGCCAAGGCTTTGGTTTTTTTGGCTCAATGGACTCTCAAGAGCAAACCAATAGTGGCAAGTTATACCGTTTTGGTCATGGTCAGGCTCCGACAGCAGTTGATCATGACTACACCATTAGCAATGGGCCTGCGGTAAGTAAAAATGGCCAGTTTCTATATTCTACAGACTCAGATAAACAAACAATCTACCGCTTCACTCTGAATGAGCATGGCGAGCTTGCAGATAAACAAGAGTTTATTCGCTTTACTGACAATATGGGTTTTCCTGATGGCATGACAGTTGATAGCGAAGATCATCTGTGGGTTGCTGCATGGAATGGTTATGGCGTGTATCGTTTTGCCCCAAACGGTGAGCAAGTACAGTTTATTCGCTTACCCGCACCGCGTGTTACGAGTGTCGCATTTGTAGGTGAAGAGCTCACGCATCTGGCAGTGACAACTGCGGCAGTAGGGCTAGAAGACTCAGTGCTCGCTGATTACCCTCACAGTGGTGGCGTGTTTATTCTCGAGCCGGGCGTTAAAGGTATTGCTGAAACGCCCTTGAAGCTATAGATTTTCCATTACTTGATAACGCAACTCGCCAATAAACGAGCGTGCTGCAGGACCCAGTTTGTCACCGTCTTTAAAGAGTAAATGTAACTTAGCGCTGCGACTGCTGTTATGGGTTAAATTAAGTGCTTTCATTTGCCCTGCCGCAAGTTGTTTTTCTATCGCGACTTTTGGTAACCACGCAAAGCCCAGTCCATTACTGATCATATCAATTGAAGTGCGTAAATGAGTAACAGTCCAGCGTTGATCGGCACCTAACCAGCCACCATCTTGTTTGTGCTTATTCGCTGAATCGCGAACTACAATTTGGCGGTGTGATTTTAAATCTTCGAGGGTGATTTCACGCTCTATCTCATGCAAGGGGTGATCTGGGTGTGCTACAGCAATAAACTCGATATCACATAACTCTTCGTGAAAGTTTGCTGCAATTGGAAAGCCGGTAATGGCAATATCAACCTGATCGTTTTCGAGCAGCTCATTGCCCCCCATTAGCACAGATTCATGCAGCTCAATACGCAGTTGCGGGTATTGCGATGACGTGTCGTTAAGTACTTTATAAAGCAGTTGCTGTGGGAAAATAGCATCAACAGCAATGCGTAACTTACTTTCGATACCTTCACCCAAGGTTTGCCCAATGGCCTCAACTTTAGCTGCTTCATCAAGTAAGTAATTAGCACGGCGCAGCATCATTTCGCCGGCTTCAGTGAGCACGGTTTTACGGCCTTGAATGCTGAATAACTTTACATCGAGTGCAGATTCAATTTTGCCAACTGCATTATGAATACTCGACTGGCTTTTATGAATACCTTGTGAGGCTTGGTTAAAGCCTCCAAACTCAACAACAGCACGAAACATGCGCCACTGTTCTAGCGTAATTCTTAGCATGATGTTCCTTTGCTTACTTAACTACCTAATAGTACCTGTAAATGCTGAAAAAGTTTACTTTTTAAGTGAGGGCAACTCAATATACTCAAGCTCATCACCGGGGATTTTAGCAAAGCGCTGTGCTTGCCAATCTTGTTTTGCTTGCTCGATGCGCTCTTTGCTGTAAGCGACAAAATTCCAATGTAAATACGGGACTTTATTAAATTTACTGCCACCAAGTAAAATAAAGCGGCTGTGCACCAGTGTCGTTATTTCGTGTTCGCTGTCATCAAGTAGCACAAAGTCGCCTTGGGTATAGCGAGTATCACCCACACTAATTTCACCATAAATAACATACACGGCGGTTTCATGATGAGGATGCGGTTTAGTAATATGGCTACCTTGCTCTGCTACTGTATCGACATAAAACATCGGTGAGTAGTTTTTCACCGGTGAGCTTAAGCCATAGGCATCACCGACAATGAGTCGCATCAGCACGCCTTTTTCGATTCTCTCAGGCAGCTGCTGTTTTTTGATATGCTCAAAGCGTGGTGCTATTTCGGTCATGCTCTCAGGTAAAGCAACCCAGCATTGCAGACCATTAATGTCGTGCTCGCTCGCCCGCACTTCAAGGCTTTCTCTTTCTGAGTGCACTATACCGCGACCTGCGGTCATCCAGTTAACATCGCCGGGTTCTATTTGCAGGCTATTACCTAGCGAATCGCGATGGTAAATACTGCCAGTAAATAAATAAGTGAGCGTTGATAGGCCAATATGAGGGTGAGGCCTCACATTTATGCCTTCACCGCGAGGAAAGTGATTTGGCCCCATGTGGTCAAAAAAGATAAATGGGCCAACCATTTTTTTGTCAAAATGAGGCAAGATGCGCTTTACATCGAGCCCACCAATATCATGGCTGGTTGCTGTTAATAACGTTGCCATATTCGCGCCCTCTTAAAAACAAACTCAGCCAACAACCTAGGTTATTGGCTGGGATAAATGTTATGCCTGACTACGTTTTAACACTAGTTGATCTAGGCTGATTTTGCCTGCACCAACACTGGCTAATGCTAAAAAGCCGCCTGCCATTGCAATGTTTTTGTAGAACATTAAAAATTGCATTTGATCATCAAGCTGAAAGTGGAATAACAAAGCACTAACTAGGCTGAAACCAGCAAAAGCGACAGCGGTAAGTTGTGTTAAAAAGCCCAGTAAAATAAATAACCCGCCAACAATTTCAAAAGCAATCACAAATGGCAGTAAGAACTCTGGTAAGCCTACTGATGCCATGTACTGTGCAGTTGCATCAAAGAATTCTATTTTGCTAAAGCCGGTTAGTAAAAAGATGGCCGATAAACCAATACGTGCCAATAAAGTGCTAATATTTTGTAAGTGTGGTTGAGCTGAGATTAAAGTAAAAAGTTTCATAGTAGGTATCCTGTTTAGTTAAGCAGTGTGTCTGCGATGGAGTAACTATAAGTTCACTTTAAAAGAATTAAAAATTGTAAAATTAGTGTTTATCATTCTTTAAAAAAGAATTTAAAAGGAGGTTGAATATGAAGTTGTTGTTATTAATAGGGTTTTGTTTTTCGGTGGCTACAAGTAGCTTAGTGTTTGCCGAACAAAATTTACCAAATAGTCGTCATTATGAGTTGCTAGCTTCAGATATTGCGGTGCAGCAAAGCTGGCAAGTTAAAGACACAATTAAAGGTTATGAGATGCTGGAATATCAAATTAACCTTAATAAAGGCACTACTTTAAAGGTTGATTTTTCTCCATCAAATTTAAGCAACTACTTTAATATTTTACCAAAAGGCAACCCAACTGCTTTGTTTGTTGGCCCGGCAAAAGGTGATCATGCCGAGATTAAAATTCCTGATAATGGCGATTATGTGATTCGAGTGTTTCTAATGCGCAATGCTGCGCGCCGTGATGAGCAAAGTGAATTTACAGCCGATATCACGGTATTAAAAAATACATTAAAAGGCATGCACCCAAGCTGGGATGTCGATGGTGATGGGGTAAATGATTGCGAGAAAGACGGTAGCTGCGATCACACGGTTGACTACAGCCTTCCTCGAAAGTCGAATTAGGCCTTTGCTAAGGCCTAATCAGCATATTATTCAGGCGCTACTTCAAGCGTTGTGAATAATGAGTAACGAACGTTATCGATATCTGCTTCTGCTGGTTTTTGATCAACAGATGCTTCAATCAAATACATATCGGCGTGAGCGAATGTCACAGTAAAGAAACCTTTTTTATCGGTTGTTACTTTAACTTCGTCACGCTCATTACGGTAGCGAGCACTACCACGAACAATAGCAAGCTCAACGTCAGCAGCTGGTTTGCCATCCATTAGTAATTGGAACTTAGCTTCTTCACCAGCAAATAGATCGTTCGGGTGAGTAGGGCCTGAAATTTCTAAGCCCTGACCAAGCAATGTTGGCTTAGAAGTACCATTACGGCTAACAAAAGTATCAACAGTTGCGATTGATTTTACAGTGCGCACGTCTGTTGCGCCTGCTGGTAGGTCTGCTTCTTTTTTACCTGCGAAAACACGGCCGCGATTGCCGTCTTTATCTTTATAGAAAGTCATTAGCATTGGCTTTTGCTGCATAGCAATATGGTAAGTACCGTCTTGCGTTAAGCTCACTGCCGCTGAGTTTTTGCGTTTTAAATAGTATGCACGAATCGTTTCTTCAACCGGCTTGCCATTTGGAGCAAGGGCAATTAATAAGTTGTCGTCATACTCTGCGCCTTTTTGTTTTGGGCGGTATGCTTTATCTGGGCTAAATAACTCATTAGAAATACTGGCATCGATCATCACATAGTGAGTTTTCTCACCAGATAAAGAAGTGTGAGATGGCATTAACCAACGGGCATGTGCTTGTGCATAGCCAGATGCAATTGCTGTGAAGGTCACGGCGCCGATCAGCGCCGTTTTTAATAATTTTAATTTCATTGTTTGTCCTTAATTACTGGTAATGGTAACAAAGCTAGTCGCGAACTCTTTTTCGCCTTTAATTGTGACTTTGCCGTCTTTCGTTAAGTCGATTTCAACGCGGGTGTAATCTCGGCCACCTTCTTCACGTACAACTTCAACATTTAGTAGGTAGCTACCAGGTTTAACTGGGTTCCCCTTTAAATCTTTACCTTGCCACTCAATGGTGTAAGTGCCTGGGCGTTTTGTTGCACCTGTTACACCATCAAAGCTGTCGTTGCTACGACCTGCTTTTCGCCACCACTGACGTAAGTCTTTAAACCATTCAGCTTTTTCGACCCAAAGTGCAATAGTGGTAACGTGTTTACGTTCAGGTGTTTCTAGCCATAACGCCACGTAAGGGCGATGATATGGAGAAACATCTAGCTCAGGTAAGGTAAATTCAACGGTTAGGTTGGGATCTTTTGCAAAGCTCAGTGGGCTGAATAAACAGCCAATTAGTAGAGCAACGAGTAAGTGGGCTTTTTTCATTAAGATACTCCTTTAAGTTGAGGCACCCAAACTAGATAAATAACCAAAGGCGTGGCAACACCAAGCAGCGTTAACCAAAGGCCAGCGGCACGTTTTTTACGGTTTTGAAAGAGAATAAATAATCCGGTAATAGCAAACAGAATCATCAAAACAGCTGAGATATCAATCACCCAGCTCCATGCTTCGCCTGTATGGCGGCCCTTGTGTAAGTCACCAATCAGACTCATAAAGCCACCAGTTTGATAATCAATATTAAGTTCACCGGTTTGAAAATCGATTTCGGCATAGGCAAAGCCAGCCGGAAGCGGGTAGTCGAGCATTACCAAGGCATCTTCTTTTTCCCACTCAATACTCTTTACATTGCTGAGTGAAAACTGCTGTTGCATGTATTGCTCTATTTCAGGGTAAAGGCTTGGTAATGTGTCGAGGTTTGCTTGTGCTTTTTCGAATAGCTCTGCAGAAACAAGTAGTTGGTTCTGACCATTATGTTTATCATTTTCGAGCCAACTAACGTGGTTAAGAATGATGCCACTGACACAAAATAAAATAAGCAAAAAGAATAAGGCCGTTGAAAGGTATATGTGTAAGGCGCGGCTAACGCTATAAAAGCTGCGTTTGTTAAATGAGAACATAATGCGGTTTATTCGTTAAAGATACAAATATGATAATGATTTGTATTACTGATAACAAGCAGGTTTACGTTCTTTACATTTCTTTGTGCTAGAAATGAATAGCGAGGTAAGCCATAACTGCTAGTTGCGAACTGAGAAAACAAGCAAGCAACATCAAGCGCATCTGTGTGGTTATATTAACTTGAATTAGGGTTGGTTTATTTGGCTCAGATGGGCGGTTAATTAAATAGGCTAATACGCTCAATTCAATCACTGCTACTAAATACATCACCCAAATTGGCGCGGCACTTAGTAGTAAAAAAGCATATCCGATAGCCATACCAAAACCTGCTAATAACTTAGCACGGGTAGGGACAACCTTATGCTCTTGCCAAAACCTTAACGGTTGGCCGTATCTGGGGTGGTTTAGCAGCCAGGCAGAAAGCTTGGGTGATGAGCGGGTAAAGCACGCCAATGCTAGTATAAAAAAGATAGTCGTCGGCATCACAGGTAATGCAATACCTATGATACCTAAACCCACCATCAATAATCCGAGTAACTGATAGCAGCCATTTTTATAGGCGGTAAACGCCGCTCTCACATTCATCAATAAAGTTGGGCCTGATAAAACTTAAATCGTTGCAGTGCTTGCTCGGCACCCTCTATCAAGGTGGCTTGTTGCTGTTCACAGAGCTCAAGGTTATCAATAAGATGATTTAGTTGACAGTCTTTAGAGTATTCACTTGCTTTAGCAAGGTAGCGTGCACCACGTTGATTATTTAACTTTAGCTCAGCTTCTACCTGTTTGCCTAATGTAGCTGCAGAAAATTGCGCTCCTTCAATTACATACAGCCAACCAAGTACATAGGCAAAGTCGGCATTTTGAAAGCGGCAGGGGTACTGTTGATGATTTGGTAATGGGTGCTTTAAATCGTCTAAGTCCTGCTTGATTAAAGATAATCGCGTACGATCATGTAAGTTATCTATATATTGATGTAAACCAGCATGCTCGTAGAGGCCTTTTAATTCTAACTGGTAAGCATACTGTAAGGTTAAAAACTTTTTATAGTTATCTAAATCAGCACTAGGCGCTAGCGCTAATAAATGATGATCAATATCATCTGTTATGATGCTTATCGCTTGTTTTAGCTTTTCAGCTCGAGAAAGTAGCTCGAGTATTGGCATGAATATGTTCCTCAGCAACGTCTTTAGAGTAAATGCACGGGGTAGTTGATGTTGTCATAGGGCTATACTCATAATTTCTAAGTGATAATCAAGCAAAGCTGCTATACAGCTTTTAACAATAAATCGGGCTTAGAATGGTGCTATATAATAATGATTTTCATTTGTATAGCCAGAAATTGTTTTTACTAAAGGGACAGATCGGACCTTAGCCTTAAGCATAGTGGACTACTTGGGAGTGAAGTAAGTAGTTTGCTAGTAATGAATGAACGTTAAGGGTATCGTGAGGTTGTTGTGTGGTTTCGAGTAAATAAAAAAGCAAGGAGGCCAGCTCCTTGCTTTCACTTAATTAAGCGTATCTTAGAAGTAATAACCTATATTGATATTGAAGCGGGTTTCAGTCTCGTCGCTGTCGCCAGCAATTGAACCACCAACAAATGGTTGGTTTTTCGCTTGTACAAAATCAAAGTAAGTGAATAAGCCACCTGCGGCAACAGATACACCGGTTACATTCATCCATGTATCTTCGCTGTTATCTGACTTGTCATAAATGATGCCGTAGTCATTATAAAATTGCAGGTTAGTGACCGGGCCCCACTCTACAGGCAGGCTGTAAGCTATATTAGCATTAGTCATGGTCGCTTCTGCGGCAATACTATCGTAAAACGCATAAGCACCCACGGCCATACGGTCGACGTTGTCGATATCGTAGTTATATTCACCGTGCTGGAGCTGGAAATTCCATGGACCAATAGTACTGTTTAAGTGCACAGCCCAAGCGTAGTAATCGCCGGCTTTATCTTCACCGTCATGCAAGCCACCCGATAACGCAGAAACACCGAGCTCGGTGGTGCCGCCGTCATGCTCAAAGTGATAACCATAACGACCAGAGAAGGTGTTGTACTCACCAATCGCATTGGTTGGTTCGGCATAAACACCTTCATCAGCAGAGCGGAAACCAACAACATCATATGAGTAGCGGTCGCTTCTGTCGCTTACGTAACCATCAACACCACCTAGCTCATCATTTTTGAAAAAGCCCAGATCAATTTGCCAGTTGTCAGCAATTTTGCGCTTGAATAGCACACCCAGATCGTGATCATCTTCAAGACCAATATAGTAAGTGGTGCCAAAGAAGTAGTTGTGTGAATTATAAGGCCAGTTACCAAAAGGCACTTTGGTAATACCTGCCTGCACTTGCCAGTCTTCGGCAAAGTCATAAGCTGCGTAGGCATACTTAACAGCAGTCATGTAATCGAAAAAACGGATCTCAGCGTTAAGCTGTACATCACCGACATCGCCTGCAAAATTTAGCCTGAAGATGTCAAAATCGAAGTCGCCACCGCGGTTTTTATTACCATCGTTATAAGATGTATGGCTGAAGTTGGTACGTACTGCACCCCCGACCTTAATGCCAGATTCTTTTTTAGGAGCTTCAATAGCTGCTGTTTGTTGCTCAAGTTGCTTTTGCTGTTTTGCTACTTGTGCATCAATTTGCGCTTGTTTTTCGGCTTGTTGCTGCGATTTTTCTTCGGCAGCATCAAGTTTGCTTTGCAGTTGCTGCATTTGCTGTTTCAGCAATTGCAGCTGCTTTTGAAGGTCATCAATTTCAGATGCCTGACTAAGACTTGAAGTTGTGCCCAAGGCTATTGCGAGGGCTAACTTTGATAGTTTAAGCATGAATTTTCGCTAGTGTTGGAATGGGTACTACCAAGCATAGTTGATAATCATGCTGAACCCAAGACTAGACACAGAAAATTAATATTAATCAATCAGTTTTAATTTTTACTGTGGTTCTAATGTCTTGGTGATTGCGCCAACTTCAAGCAGAGGTGAAGCATCAAGCTGATCTGCATCCATCATTGCGGCAATACGTTGCATTGATGAAAGTAGTAAGCTTTGCTCCCACTCATCGAGTGCTGAGAACTTTTCAATGAAGTGTTCTTGCAGAGGCTGAGGTGCTTGATCTAGTAGCTGTTTACCCGCTTCTGTGAGATGCAAACTAACTCGGCGTTTATCTAATTGGCTACGTACACGAGTGATCAGGTTACGGTTTTCTATACGGTCTAAGATATTGGTAACCGTCGCTGGGCTTAGATTTACATTTTGTGCAATGCGACTAGCGGTTATGCCATCGGTTTGTGCAACCTCGTTCATAATCAGTAATTGTGGGCCTGTTAAGCCAGAGGTTTTATTGAGCTGTTTTGAATGAAGGTCGATGGCTCTGATCACTTTACGCAGCGAAACTAGTAGCTCGTCATACTTTTGCATGTTTCTGTCTCTTAAATAAGGCGGCGTGGAGCAACCGCAATCAAAAAATTTTACACATCTAATAAATTGAGTTCAAATAAATAATGACTATATTGCTTATAATTTATGGCCATAAAGGTTGTTTTTGTGCTTTTAAAATAATTAGAGCAGAAATTAAAAAGCAAAAGTTAAAATTTAGATGGAGTAATTGTTGTTAACACTTAAAATGCAACTACGAGGTGACACCATCACTTTGTAGTAAAACAATTTATACAAATAACTAAATATTATTTACTAAAAGCCACTGCATTGGGTAAGGTGGATTTTTCTTTCATTAAATGGGACGTATTATGAAGTTATCGCCATCAGTTACGATTGAGCAAAGTGAAACCGGGCTTGAATTTATTAAAGTTGCGAGTGAGTTTTGTAGCGCAACTATTTTTCTGCAAGGTGCGCAGATCACTGAGTTCACGCCAACCGATAAAAAGCCACTATTATGGGTCTCAGAATTAGAAGATTACCAAGAAGGCAAAGGTGTGCGAGGCGGTATTCCGATTTGTTGGCCATGGTTCGGAGTAAGCCAACATGAAGGCTGGCCTGCTCATGGTATTGCTCGCACAAGTTTATGGCGAGCAGAAGAAGTGAAAGAACAAGACGATTCTATTTATATCAGCTTGTCTTTGCCGATGACGCAAGTTGATGAAAAGTATTGGCCTTATAAAACTAAGTTATTGGCTGAGTTTATTTTAACCTCTAGCTTAGAGATGCGTTTAACAACCACGAACTTAGATAACCAAACTGTACAGTTTACTCAAGCACTGCACACGTACTTCCCAACACCAGCAATTGAAGAAACAAAAGTAGATGGTCTACAAGGCGCCAAATACATTGAATTTGCTGAAGGTCCATTTGAGCAAAATGAGTTAGTGTCGTTTGCACGTGAAACAGACATGGTTTATACCGAAGCAAAAGACACTCAACGTATCATTACACCTGATGGCATTATTGAAGTAGGTCGCGAAAATTCAACATCCTGTGTACTTTGGAACCCATGGATTGATAAATCAAAACGTCTTTCTAATTTTGCTGATGACGAATACCACGTCATGCTGTGCTTAGAAGCGGCTAATGTCCTTGATGATAGTGTTGAACTTGCACCAGGAGCAAGCCACACACTTGCAACAAAACTACGCTGGGTATAATTTATAACATATAATAACTCAGTGTTAGCACGTAAGGCCGGCACCGCTGGCCTTTACAAGGAATTACCGTGTTTAGTAATCAACAAATAGAAACCCTTCCAAAGCATCAAACTATTCAATTCCAACCACTTGCTGATAATGCGATATGGCATGTACAACTAAATTGGTTGTTATTTTACGTGCCTTTAATGGCCGTGATCATTGCAGTACGGCACTTTAATCCAGCCATTAGCGAAGCCATTACTACACCTTGGCTTTTGGTTTTGCCATTGTTGGTAATACTGTCGATGGTTTTCAACCTTTACAGCGTTCGCGCTAAAGGGGTGGCAGTAAGAGAGCATGATATTGCCTTTAAGCGAGGTTTAATTTGGCAACAAATCACTTTATTGCCTATTTCTCGCGTGCAACACACCGAAATTCATCGCGGCCCAATTGAGCGAAAGTTAGGACTCGCAACACTCAGGCTTTACAGTGCGGGTGGCATGAGTGCTGATTTACATATCAGTGGGTTAACTGACGAACAATGCAATGATGTTCGCCAGTTCGTGCAAAGTTATGGTGATAATGCAGCAACTCAAGAAAATGAGCTTGCCGATGAGTGATCAACAATGGCAACGCGTGTCGCCATGGGCGCTACTGTATTTTATTGTTCACTTTGCACTGCGTTTCATAAAAGATGGGCTACTTAATTTACTGCCAATTTTGGTGTTATTTGTTACGCAAGTTGAGCAAAAGCTGTTTTGGGGGCAAATAGCTGTTGCCGTAGCCTCTTTAGTTTTAGTGCTGTATGCCTTTGCTTATTATCGTAATTTTAAATACCGCATAACAGATGGTCACGAAATACTGCTCAATAAAGGGGTATTCAAAAAAGAGCGGCTAACCCTAAAATTTGCTCGAGTACAGAACGTAAACATTGCCGAGCCTTTTTATTTTCAGCCGGTTAATTTGGTTAATTGTATTTTCGATGCTGCCGGTAGTAGTGCTCAAGAAGCTGTTATCCCGGGAGTAAAGCTTAGCTATGCTGAGCAAGTTCGTGAACAAGTTATGGAATTTAAGGCTCAGTTACAACAGCAAGAGCAGCTACCTGTTGAGCAGAGCGAAGCAGCAGATACGTTGAAAACCTTAACGATCAGCAATGCTGAAATTGCTAAGTTTGGTTTGATGTCGAACATGGCAATATTGGCATTGGCCGCACTTGCTCCATTTATGAATGTGATTTTTGAGTACCTCGAAAAAACTATCATAAACCGCCTAGAGGCCATACTGAATGAGCAAGCTGCTTTTGTTGGCAGCGCAGCTGCAATCGCTGTGTTAATTATGGTTGTTGCCATTGTTTTATGTGCCATTTTACTTTCTGTTGTCATGGCCTTAGTGCGCTTTTTTAACTTTCAGCTGTATTTTCAGGACGATAAGTTTAAGCGTGTGGCAGGTTTATTTGAGCGCCAGCAACTCTCGATCAGCGTGTCGAAAATTCAAAGTGTGCAAATCAAACAAAATATTATTGCTAGGCTCCTTAATCGCTATACCTTAATTTGCCCACAAGTGAGTAGTGGTGGTATGGCTGCTGGGGTTGCGGCACATAAAAATAAACAAACGTTAGTGATGCCAGTAATCACTAAAGAGCAAGTGCAAGCCGTGTGTGGCTGGTTATTTCCATGGTTTGTTGATTTAACAGAGCTTAACTTTATTAAGCCTGAGCGAGCTTTACTTTATAAAAATACGTTTTTCTATGTGATCCTACCTACTGTATTCTCTGCTTTAATTTTCAACGCTTTATTTGATACTGCTACGATGCTGTGGAGCATTGTCGTGGGCTTAGTTTTGATGATCGGTGTGTTTTTGAATTATCAAAAAACGGGTTTGGCTATGTATCAACATGACGGCCGTTTTTTTGCCGTATTTAAAACCGGCATGCTAGGTGTGCAGTATCGTGTTTTTGAAATCTATAAAGCACAAAGCGTCACCACAATAAGCACTTATTTAATGCGCCGATCACAGCTTAAAAGCTTGTATATACAACTGGCTTCTGGTTATGTATCAATGCCTTACTTAAAAGCGGAACTGGCTGAGCAGTTTGCTGATTTCGCCCTACATGAAATAGAAGGCGTTGAGCGGAACTGGTTTTAAATGAAAATAGTTCTCAATACCATTGATTCGTTTTAATATTGAGGTATACTAGCGCAACGTCAATAATCACGGGTGCGCAATGATTTATTTACTACCTATTTTAGCTATTTCAGGTGTTGTTGCCTTACTTTGTTATGCACGTTCGCAGCAGGAGTGTAAGGGCTTATGTGTGAGTGTTGCCGTTACAGCAATTGCTTTACTCGTAACCGCAGCTTTAGTCATTGCGGGACTCGGTGCATTAAGAAGTAGCCTGATGTTTGCCGTGACTATTTTTATTATTTATCAATTACTCGGTCTAGGGCGTGCTGACCCTTTATGATTAATTTTGCAGCAGTGTGTTTGGTATTTAGGCAAGGCAGAGCCTATGCAGTGTGGTTGTTCCACATAAATAGGCGATAACGCAGCATTAATGCCAAACACGCGCTGCCCTCCGGGTTCTTCCTAGGGGCGATTAACTCTTTGTTGCTCGATTTTTACTTAGCCCACTAGGTTACAAATCTCGCGCCGCGATTAAATCGCCCCTAGAGTGAACAAATTTCAATCAACAAGGGTCAACACGCCCTACAACCGCTCAAACTGGAGTAATTTCTTACACTTTTTAACTTCAGCCTTTTAAAAAAGCATCGCATACTAATTCTTAAATTAAGCAACTTGCTAATCAAGGATTGTGATGAAAAAAGCCCTGTTAACTGTGGCATTACTTGCTGCTAGCCACGCTTCAAGCCAAGAGACTTGGCAAACTATTCATACCGAGCACTTTAATGTGCATTTTAGTACTGAGAATCAGCAATGGGCCCGTTCAGCGGCAACAGAGCTTGAAATTGTTCGCGATAAGGTACTAAAACAGCAAAACCGTGCTCTTGATGAAGTGGTCGATGTTCTGGTTTTTGACCCATTTAACGCCTCCAATGGCTTTGCTTTGCCGGTGACTAACAAACCTCTAATGGCTTTGTTTACCACGCCTCCACAATCCGACACGGTGATTTCTAACACCGATGGTTGGCAGCAGTTATTAATTTTGCACGAATATATTCATTTGGTGCACCTTGCTCAGCCTACTCGAAGTGACGTGCGCCAAGCTATTCGTAATAGTTGGGATATTTACGACTTAGTTGAAGGCGAAATGCCGCGCTGGGCTGCTGAAGGGTATGCAACGCTGCTGGAGTCGAAAATGACAGGGCGGGGTCGTTTATACGATAACCTTTCAGAGGCAATACTGGTTGAATTTGCCCAGCAAGGTGCATTGCCACAATATAGCCAATTAAGTAGTACCGAAGGGGGCTATTTAGCTGGCTCAATGGCGTATTTAATGGGATCTCGCTTTCTTGCTTGGCTCGAAGAGAACTATTCAGCGCAAACCCTTGATGCAGTTTGGACGCGCATGCAAGCGGTTAAAGCGCGTGATTTTAATGAGGCCTTTAGCGGAGTATTTGGCGATTCACCTGAACGCCTCTACCGCCGTTTTATTGCAGAATATACTTATAAAGCAATGGCTAAAGAGGTAAGTGAGCAAACACTTACAAGTAAGCTTTGGTTGGATCTTGATCTATACGCCTCGAACCCTGTTTTAAGTTTAGATAACAGTAAGCTTGCCATTGTTGAGCGCAACAAAGATGACGAAACCCGCTTAGTCATTTATAGCACTGATGACAATCAACAGGCTGCTGATGATTTTGCGAAGCAGCAACAAGCGTTACTCGATGATGACCCTGCTGATATTGCAGATAAAGCCCCCAGTGTTTTTAAGCGTAAGCAAAAACATGTGCTTCACCAAATTAATAGGCAGGGTATAAAAAACCCGCAGTGGTTAGACGAAAATACATTGTTTTTCACCGCCACAACAACTGTTGCTAAAGGCTCAATTCAAGGTATTTCTGATCTATACCGCTATGATATTGATACAGGTAAAGTAACTGCATTAAGCCATCATGCAGGGCTGCGCCGCTTTAGTATCAGTGATAACGGGCAAACGGTTTATGCTGAGCAAACGAAGCATGGTTTCTCGGAGCTAGTGCGTTTTGATCTCAATACTGGTGTCGCTACGCCTTTATTTGAGAAAAGCCTAGAAACGGTTTATGACTATCCATCACTAAGCCCTAATAAAACGCAACTTGCCTATTTAAAAGCGACATTGAATGCTAATTGGCAGTTGTATATACAAGATTTAAGATCCCAAAAATCACTTACTGTACCAATGCCAGAGGGCTATCAGTATGCGTCACAACCTAATTGGCAAGCCAATGGCAAAGGGCTTTATTTTGTTGCCGGTAAAAATGCCGCTCTCGATTTATATCATTATGATCTACAAAGCAATTCACTACGCCAATTAACGCAAGGTCAAGAAGCTGTTGCACATCCAATGGCAATGAATAATGGTGAACTTTTGTATTTATCGATCACTGCAGAAGGGCCGAATATCAAGCATTTTATTGAGCAACCACAAGGGTTAGAGGTTGTTGAATTTGCTAAAAGTGCAGCGCCACCACGAGGTCAGGTAACGAGCGAAGTATTACCTGAGGCGAAAATCTACCCGCAAAGCCCAACTGAGCCAGCCGATTATGATATTTGGCAGCAAAAGCCGACTTTTTCGCTGGCATCTCAGTATTATTCGGCCTCATCTTCGCTGCTTACCCTTGGGGTCAAAAGTAACGACTTTTTAAAGCAGCTCGATTTACAAGCAGGCTACAGTGCTGATTTACATGACAAAGCATTGGAAGGGGTGTTCGCGGCCGCTAAGTACTCAGCGTTTGATTTAAAATTTAAAGCGCTGTTATTTAATTACGACCTTGAATCGGCAAAACAGTACCATTCACAAATACCGGTGAAGGTAAGTAATACTGGGGCGCATTTAGCCATGAGCTACCCTTTGCAGTTTCAGCAGCTTAGTATTACACCGAGTTTGAGCTATAACTACAGTGATTTTAGTAAGGGGGATGATCAATGGTTAACCCTTGGCCTTGAACAAAAGTGGCAATATGATAGACAGCGATATGGTTTTGCTCAGTCTATAAGTGCCCAGTGGTTATCCGGTGATGCTAACTCGAATAATTGGCAAGGCTATAACTTTGCCACCGTATTGAGCGGTTATGCTTTTGATATTCCTGTTTATGTTAATTTTGCACAGCAATATCGCGATGACAGTAGCCTTGCGCTTGGCGGTTATGAGTCAAACTTAATTAATAATGACACGCAAAGCGGCTTTGTTGTTGCCCCTGAGTTGCCGTTTATCAGTCAATCAGGTAACCGCTATAAAGGTTATGGCGGAGGTATTAGTTACAAAGATTCATTACCTTGGCTTTATTACCAACAGCATCAGGTCGATAACCGAGTTTATGCACAAAGTTACGGGCTAAAATGGCGGGGAGACTTTAGCTTTGGTATGGGGCCCGCAGGTTTGAACGATGTAAACCTTGATTTTGGCGTCGCCCGGGTAGAAGGCGACGACTTCGAAAATGATTTACGGGCTTGGCTAAGCTTCTATTACTCGTTATAGCCTAGTGTTGGTCTTTTAAGGCGAAAAGCTTGGCGTGATATAGCGCCAGTTTTTCGTCTTTATTTTCTATCTCAATGGCTTTTTCTAGCCATTCCTTACTGCTTTGTTCATTACCTTGCTGAAAACTAATAATCGCTAATTCTATATAGGGTTCAGATAAATAAGGGGCTAATGCAATAGCATCTTCAAGTTGTTGCTTTGCCTTGTAAAGCTTGCCATTGTTACGGGCGTTAATTGCCGTTGCTAGTAACTCGAATGGATCCTGCTCTAGCATCGCTAACTGTGAATTGAGCTGCTCTGCCAAAACCTGATCATTAAGTTGCTCGGCCAGCACTGCGTAATTTTGTAGTAAATTTGTATCGCTCAAGCCATGCTGCATTGCTGTTTGATAAATATGTTTTGCTCCAGCTAAATCACCCGCTTGGCGATGTAATACGGCAGCTAGATTATAAAGTAAGGGTGCATGTGGTGTGTATTCATTGGCTTTCAAAATGTAGCTGTAACTCAAATTGAATTGCTTTTTAGTTAAGGCCTCGCTTGCCAAGTTGCTGTAATAACGGCTAATTAAGTCTTTTAATTTAGCACGGCCTGAGTAAAAACTTCCACGAGCAGGGAAGTAATCAATTATTGTGCCTGGTGGCACCAAGTAATTATCGCCTTCACTCAAAGGAGCGTAGACTTTGGTGCGAAAATGGCCCGATACATACACTATGTTACTTTGTTTACTATAAACAGGCTCACTCGACACTGCCTGAAAGCCTGTTTGAAGTCCTGCCAGTTGAGCATAGGCATGGGTTAAAATTGCCAAGCTAATACAGTTACCTTGGCGACCTTGAAGAGTCTGCTGGGCATTGAGTGTGGCGCTAAAGTAATTAAAATTGGTGAGCTTATTTTCTAAATAGTGATATAGGATTTGGTCATCTCTTAAATCGCCACCTTGACGTTTGGTAAAATAATTAAGAAAACGTTTCTGCTCATCTGCAGGGAGCGTAAATAGTTCAGGGTCGCTAAGTTCAACGTGTTTAAAATGTGCTGCATTGAGTAAGCTGGCCACACTCGGTGGGGGCGTTGCTTGTTGTTTTGTACTCTTGCATCCAACTAAAAAAGCAATTAAAACAATCGCATATAAAATTGATTTCATGGCTTAACCCTCCTGAGCACTATTTCATCAATGTACCCAGATCACATTAATTATTCAAGTTAGTCGTTAGTGTCATCAGCTGTAAACAGCTTGTACGGATATCTTGCCAATAGACTGTTGTTTATTTTTTATTCTTTATTGCATTCTAAAGCGCTCTCATTACAATGCCGCGCTCTTTTAAATTGCTTTAAAAACAGGTGTTTACTGTAATTTTATGGGTGATTTATAAACTGCTAACTTATTAACTAAATTGTAACGAGAGAGGTCTGTTTTGGCGCACTTTTTGCCGATTATTTCATGCTTTATTTTAGCGTTTAGCTTTTATCCGCTTTTAAATAAGATCCGTAAAAATCGCAGTGTGTCGGGCGTTTCGCTGTTGATGATGAGCTTTGGTGTCGCGCAAAGTTTATATTTCATCACCTTTAACCTGTTTTTTCAGCGTTTTTACATGGTTTTGCCGTTTGTTGTTACCGGCATGCTAAGTGGTGTGATTCTTTACTACTTTGTTCGTTACAACGCTGCGCGAAAGCAACGCATGCAGCTAGCTGGGTTATTAGCCATGTCGGTCGTGCCTTTTGGTTTGTTGCTTAACCCTCATTATGAAACAGCAACGGTGCTTAACTGGCTAACCTATGTAGGTTTAGTCATGAGCTCTATTCGTGTTATGCCGCAGACTTATAAAACCATTAAAAGTGGTGATATTAGTAATTTAAGTGCGCGCTACTTTAGCCTACAGTTTGTTGCTGGAAGCTGCGGCCTCGCTGCCGAGCTTGCTATGGCGACACCGAGTGTGTCTCACATACTGACCTTTGTAATGATTCTACTGACTAATGCCGCTCAACTAGGGTGTATTCAGTATTATAAATCGCGCCCTGCAATGGCTTAAACTAAAAAACAAAAGGCTGCCAAGTGGCAGCCTTTTTTGTGTTGTTTTACTTATGCTTCGAGGGCTTTACTAATTAAGCGATCGATATATTGCTTATGGGCTTTAGCTGCGGTGTCTGCACCCCATGGTACGCTCATATCAGCAATTTGATTTAACTGATAAAGCGCGGCAGCTTTGGCTAGGTTATCGTGCTTGCTCGGTTTGCCTAAACCAGCAATCGCGATTAGCTGATTCACATATTCAACTTGTAGATTGTGACTTAGGGTATTTGCTTTTTTACTGTCTACAAAAATGCTTGCTGTTAAGTCATTCATAAATTGGTTAAGTGAATACTCGTTGCCATACATTGCACTGTCTGAAATACGTAGCATAACTGCTGGGTGCAACAACTGAGCAAGTACCAACTTTTGCATACCTAAAATCATGCCATGTGGTTTAGGGTCTTCGTTCTTACCATAATGATTAAAACCACGACGCTGCTGTAGCAGGTAGTTATACAGTGGCTGCATGCTAGCAAGCACATTTGGCGAGAATACTTTGTCGGCTAACACTTGCATTGCATGTTGCTGGCGCTCAAGTGGCACTGGCGTAAATGGTGCATCATTTTTGTCATCGCCCACCACATTACGTTCTACATAAACACCACCAATTTGACGAGATACCACGCCTGCTTGTGTTCTGTAGCTTCTAAATAAAATGTTCGCTGAGATAACTAGCTGCTGGTATGACTCACCATTAACCGTGGCATTGTCTTTAAGTTCAGTAAACAGCTTATTGATAAGTTCCATACGATCATCAGCATATGCGGCAGGGTTAGATGACATATCACCAATCATTACACGTGGGTCGATATGGCGGCCTGGGGCACGCATATCATCAGCATCATTACCAAAAGCTAAAGCATGCTCAGATGAGCGAGCGAGAATTTTTTCAAGGCGCTGCTGCTCAGCTGCTTTATCAGCCAATGCTTGGCTGTAGCCGTACTCAATCGCCCAATCATCGTAAGGGCCAGGTTTTGTTTGGAAGATATCACCTTGTTGCATGCCAATAGGGGCAATGTTTGCTGGTGCATAGTCCATAACTGAGCCCGTTACGATACCTTGCGTTTTACTCTTATCGTGAACTTCTTTTTCATCCCACAAAATAGATGATTTCATATTGTGGTTAAGACCTAGGGTATGGCCCACTTCGTGTAAAACTAGCTGAGTTAAGCCTTGGCGTAAAATCTCTTTGTCTTCAATGCTCGCACCTGTGCCTAAGCTTTTAGTAAGTAGCATGTTTTCTTGAATGCTGTGGCCCAGTGAGCAATGTAAATCTGTGCTGCTTTGGCTAGTTTCAAGCGTGGCTGCACCTTGAGTGTATAAGGTGTCGTACATCCAACGGTTTTTCATGAAAACGTACTCTAACATGATGTCAGAGCCTAAGATCTCACCTGTTAATGGGTTTGCAAGGGCAGGACCATAACCGCCAAATGGAGGGCGTGGTGATGCAGTCCAACGTAATACGTTGTAGTTAATATCGCCCGCATCCCAATCAGCGTCATCAGGTTGTACTTTTACTTCGATGGCATTTTTAAAGCCTGCTTTTTCAAATGAGCTATTCCATGCTAGTACTGCATCACGAATAGTGTCACGCCACTCAACCGGTGTGGTATTTTCAATCCACCAAGTAATCGGTTTAACTGGCTCAGACAGTGCCGCTGACGGGTCTTTCTTTTGCAAGTCCCAGCGCTTGATGACATCTTCATAAGGTGCCCAATCCGCTGATGTCATATTGTCGAATTCGTTAGTGAAATAACCAATACGCGCGTCATCTTGGCGAGCTTGATAATCATTTTTAGGTAGCGCGACAAATGAATGCTGTACTTTAATTGAAACGTTACGAGGATCGCTTACGGCTTTTGAACCTCGTACTGTTGGGTTAGCATTAGAAAATACATAATCCACCACAACATCTAGGTTATTTGGGTAAGGGCGCTGTTTAACGATTCGCGATTTTTTGTCGTTTAATTTACCAAGTTTAAAGCGCTTGCTGGCATTTTTATCTTTTGGGTTTGCCCAAGGTGACACTTTATGCAGTGCTTCACTTAAAAAGAGCTTATCAACTTTAAAAGCAATTTTACCGTCTTCTTCTTTTTCGATTTTAATACTCGCAAGGACAGCTTCGCTGATGTTGGCATCGGCAGAGCGTGCTAAGGCTGAGTTTTCATCAAATTTATAGCGCGGTGTTTTGCTAATAATATCAATGCGGTCAAAGTATTTACGAAACTCAATTAGCTTTGTCTCGCGATATGCCCCTCTGAAGTGGCCTGCGTCAGTCACACCATCGACGGTGTGAGCAAAGTACACAAATGGTGTATCAAGTTGAGATTGGTCGATCACCATTAAGTTGTCGCCCGTCTTCGCATCTTGGTAAATACTGAAAACACCGGCAAACTCGCTTTTATCTTTGATCATTTCAGCCAGTGTTTTTGGCTTCTTTTCTTCTTTCTTTGTTTCGGCGGCGTGGCCATTCATGGCAAACGCTAAGCTTAGTGCCAGCGCAATGTTTGTTATTTTCATTGTTAACTCGTTCCTTTAATTATTTCTCAATCAAGTTTAATGAATTAACCCCTTGATAAAAGGCTGTTTGTTAACAAGTGTGAAGGTGTTTTTGTAAGTTTTTGATATTAGGTGACTTTTGTTTGTAACAAATTGTTCTTAGATAAGTTTTGGTTTTTGTGTTGCCAATTTATCTGTTTTTGTAACAGTTCCTTACAAATGTCACATTAATGTTTCTGTCAGCTTTGGTATGATAGGGCCAGTGAAAATTTTATAGGTGTAAGTTATGCGCACAAGTTTATTAAAATGGATATTACCGTTTGTTGCATTAATCGTTGGTGTTGCTGGATTTAAGGCAATCAACGCGATTGCTCAAGAGCCTAAAGACAAGGATGTAGTTGATGTGCGTCCTTTAGTACAGGTTGAGCCAGTAGCAAGTGATGATCATCAAGTGATTATTAATAGTTACGGCGAAGTGAAACCGCTTGAAAGTACCTTACTTGCCTCGCAAGTGGCCGGTGAAGTTACAAGCTGGCATCCAAACTTTGTTGCTGGTGGGATTGTAGCTCGTGGTGAAGTGTTATTTACCATCGAAAAAGACAACTACGAAGCAGCTGTACTACAAGCTGAGGCGTCACTTGCTAGTGCTCAAGCGGCACTGATCGAAGAGCAAGCACAAGCTAAAGTGGCAGAGGATGAAGCAAGACGTTACCCAGAACGTGAGCGCACCGACTTATTCCTACGTAAACCTCAAGTTTTAAGTGCACAAGCTGCTGTTAAATCAGCGCAAGCGGCATTAAAACGTGCCGAGCGTGACCTTGCTCGCTGTGAGGTAAAAGCACCTTACGATGCGCTGGTGATCAGCCGTGAAATTGGTGTCGGCCAATACATTAATGTAGGCAGCCAAGTTGCTGAAATTAATAATATTGAAAGTGCGGAAATCATTGTACCAATTGCTGGTTTCGATAGTGTATTTTTGCCAAAACGCTTAAAAGGCGTAAAGGCGACCATTATCAATAAAGGCTTAAACAGCTTTACTCGTGAAGCCGAAATTGACCGTGACCTAGGCGTTGTTGACAACGCGACGCGTATGAGCAATTTAGTTGTTCGTGTTGATGACCCATACGGCTTAAAGCACGACGTACAACCTATTAAATTTGGTGCTTACGTACAAGTGAGCTTTGCCGGTGCAACACTACAAAACATCTACCGTTTACCACAGTCTTTAGTGAATAACCAAACGGTGTGGATTGTGAACGACGAGAATAAACTTGAACCACGTAAAGTAACCGTAGTGCGTGAAGAAGGTGAGTACTTCTACATTAGTGATGGCCTTGAAGTGAATGACCAGTTGGTTCTGACGCTGCCTGAGTACCCGCAAGAGGGTATGGAAGTGAAGGTTGCTGGAATGAAAGAAATGACAAGCGATGCAGAAACTGCAGCGGTTGAAAAGCTTTAAGGTAGCACTATGACTGATACAAACACAGAAAAACAGTCTGGCCTTATAGCTTATTTTGCCAATAACTCGGTCGCTGCTAACTTAATGATGGTGTTTATCATCATCATGGGGATCATTAGTTATTTCACTATTCAGCGCCAGATGTTCCCAAATGTTGAAATTAACTATATTGAAGTACAAGCCAATTATCCGGGGGCCTCACCACAGGAAATCGAAGAAAGTATTCTGATTAAAATTGAAGAGTCACTAAAAGATGTAACCGAGATTAAACGTGGTGTATATCGCTCATTTCGAAATAGTGGCCGTGCAAGTTTAGAGATCAACACTGATGCAGAACTTACTGATGTACTCGATAAAGTGAAGCTACGGGTAGACAGTATTGCGACTTTCCCTGCGGGAATGGAGCCGGTGACGATTAGTCAGGTTGAGTTTCGCCAAGATGTGATTGGTATGACGCTAGTAGGTGATATTCCACTTACTGAGTTAAAGCCAGTTGCAAATAAAATTGAAGATGAATTACTGCAATTATCCAATGTGTCACTGGTGCAAAACGATGTACCACTTGATGAAATTGCAATTGAAATTGACCCTGATTCACTACGTCAATACAACCTTACTTTAAGTGAGGTGGCAAGTGCAGTACGTCGTTACTCTGCGAATATCTCGGCAGGTCAACTACGTACTGACGCAGGTATTATCTCGGTACGTGTTGAAAATCAATACTACAGCGGTGATGAGTTCCGCCAGATCCCAGTAAAAATTGGTGCTAATGGCGCGAAAGTGCTGCTAAACGACATCGCTGTGATTAAAGACCAATTCACAGAAGGTGAGCGCTACTTTAAATTTAATGGTGAAAATGCCGTTTATTTATCAGTAAAAGCAACCAAAGAACAAAACATGATCCCGGTTGCTGATTCAGTTAAAGCGTTCATTGAGCAAAAGAATAAAGAGCTACCGGCGGGCCTGCGTCTTGAGCCATTAATGGACATGACTTACTACCTAAATGCCCGTTTAGACATGATGAAAAGCAACCTTTTCCAAGGGGCTATCTTGGTTGCCATTATGTTGTCTATCTTCTTACGCTTTAAGTTGGCACTTTGGGTAATGATTGGTTTACCTGTGTGTTTCTTAGGTGCAATGATGATGATGCCATTATTTGGTATCAGTATTAATATCGTGTCGTTATTTGCCTTTATTATGGTACTCGGGATCGTGGTCGATGATGCCATCGTCATAGGGGAAAGTGCCTACACCGAAATTGAGAAAAAAGGCGGTGGTGTTGTAAACGTAGTAAATGGCGCAAAACGCGTTGCTACCCCAGCAACATTTGGTGTTTTAACAACGATTGCTGTATTTGCACCATTTACACTATCAAGTGGCCCAGAGAGTGCATTTTTCTTCGGTATCGCCGTGGTGGTTATTCTGTGTCTGATATTCAGTTTGATTGAATCGAAACTTATTTTACCGGCACACATTGCCCATACTAAGTTTCCGCCAATTAATCAAAATAGTTGGCGAGCGCGTTTTAACAAACGTTTCTTTAACTTTGTAAATGGCCCATATAAGCGTTTTATTGAGCTGTGTGTGGAGTGGCGTTGGTTTGTGCTATTTGCGTTTATCGGTTTATTGATTTTGACATTTGGCTTAATTTCATCAAATCAAGTGCGTGTGGTACCAACACCAAAAGTACCTCATGACTTTCCGCAAATTCGTTTAGAAATGAATGAAAATGCCTCGGATATGCAAACGATTAATGCTATTCGTGAAATCGAAGCCATGGTTAACAAGGTAGACCAAGAGACAGAACGAGAATTTGGCCAAAAGCTAATTCGCGATATCTTAGTGTTCAACCAAGGTCGTACTGAAGCACAATTACTTGCTCCGCTGGTAGATGAAGAGCTTCGCCCGTATAACGCATTCGAATTATCTCGTCGTTGGCGTGAACAAATGCCAAGTATCCCAGGTGTGAAATCGCTGCAAATTTACGATGATGTAAATGGCGGTGGTATGGATGGTGAGTTTGGTTACTTACTTTACGGCCCAGATATCGATACCTTAAATGAGGCAGGTCGTCGTTTTATCCAACTACTACAACAGCAAAAAGGCTTATTTGATATTAGTTCGACTATCGATCCGGCGAGCAAAGAGGTGCAATTAAGCTTAAAACCTGTGGCATATGATCTAGGTTTAGACCTTGCCAACATTGCTAACCAAGTAGGCGCAAGCTTCTACGGTGGTGAAGCTCAGCGTGTTATTCGTCGCGGTGAAGAAGTGCGTGTTATGGTTCGTTACCCGAAACTAACACGTGAAGCGTTTGCATCATTAAAGCACGCTGTTATCACAACGCCTGCAGGCCAAGAGGTGATGCTGGGTGATGTTGTTGAACTGAACGAAAAACCAGGTATTAGCTATATTCGCCGTGAAGGTGGCTATCGTACTGTGTATATCTACGGCAGTATCGATGAAGAAGCGATTGAACCGGGTGAAGTGGTTAAGCAAGTGGACGAGAACTTATTACCGCAGTTAAAAGAGGAATACCCATCAGTTAAAACTGAGCTAGGTGGTTCTATTGAAGAACAACAAGCGCAAGCTAATGAGCAAATCATGTTCTTCATCGGCGGTATGATTTTAGTGTATATCTTGCTTGCAGTGCCGCTTAAGAGCTATTCGCAGCCTCTAATTGTTATGTCGGTTATTCCATTTAGCTTAACCGGTGCAATTTGGGGTCACTTCTGGTTTGGTCTAGATATTAGCTTGATGTCGGGCTTTGGCTTGATTGCTGCAGCGGGTGTTGTAATTAATGACTCGTTAGTTATGACCGACTTTGTAAACCAAGCACGCCGCGAAGGTATTTCAACTCGCGACGCAGTTATTGAAGCAGGTTGTGCGCGCTTTAGAGCAATCACCCTGACATCAATTACAACCTTTGCCGGTGTACTACCGATTATGTTCGAAACCAGCTTGCAAGCTAAGTTTGTAATTCCAATGGCAGTAGCACTTGGTTTTGCGGTTATGTTTGCAACTCTAATCACTTTAGTACTAGTACCTTGTTTGTATATTGTAATGAGTGATGTGGGTAATGGCTTCTTGAATGTATTCCGTGCAGGGCACCGAGTCGCGACCAGAAGAAAGCTAGCAAGGGATTAACAGCCCATTTGCGAAAAAGCCAGCCAAGAGGTTGGCTTTTTTGTACCTAACGCATTTGCTAGTAACTATTTGCTATATAAGACGTTTGGTTACATTCTTTTGTTTGATTTGTGATTCGGTCACGATTATACTCAGTTTTGTTTTTGGCAAACTAACTGAAAGGTTAGGACGCAAAGTTTCCGGTCTAAGGTTTTAAACTATGATAGCGGGACCGCTGATAAGCACATAATCTAGTGCTTTGGTTCACTTGCCTCAAACTAAAAGTATTTATTTTGTTCGGTTGTTAAATGCCTATTAGTTGTTCTTAGGGTGATATTTTGTTTATGCATACGTCAATGGCCTCCGGGAAGTGGTTGCCGATTGGTTGCTTAAATCATCATACCCAACTGTTTGTTGGAGATAGGGTGATTGTAACCTTTTATGACATGCAAGGAGAGCTAGTCGATTTATCATTCGAATACCCGATCAGCAGTTCCGATCAGGGTGAGCCTCATAATTGGCCACGTTCTGTTGCCGAGCATATAAACGTGCATGTTCCGCTGGTAAAAGCGGGCAAAATGACTGAACAAGGTTTAGTGGTTGCGTACCGTTCAAACCAAATTTATGCCCTTGAAGGCTCGGGCATTACGCATGTAAAAGTGGCGTTTAATTGCATCGCAAAATGTAAAGAGCGAGTGCAAGATAGTTTGCAAGATTATGACTATGTCTACCCACAAGCATGCAGCGATTACAGTGCAGGTGTTAAAGTACTGCAGCCAAAAACGGGCCATATTTATATGTGCAAACCGTGGCCATTTAGCGAGTTTTGTCGTGTTAAAGATTCACACAACCCGCTGTTTGAGCCAGGTGTAGGAAAAAGCTGGGCTATGGCTTGGCAGCAAGTATCGCATTAACAGTTTCCCCCTAAATGCTATTTTAGCATTGCTTAGCCCACTCAATTTGAGTGGGCTTTTTTAATACCAACCCGCAATAATACTTAATCATTTTGAGGGATTAAACCTGTCGCTAACTGCGTTAAAAATTTCTCATTTAGAACAACTAAATAACGAAATGTTTGCCTTGTTATCAACGAGGTTTTATTGCCTCAAAATAGACTACTTAATTAAGCTGATTGGTATAATTCTGTGATAAACTGCTAGCAATTCGTTTTTTATTTTGGTTTTTTCTTGTGTCGTCAAATTCGTATTCTTTGTCTTTATTAGCGCATCCTCCTGTTGCAAAAAAACAGCCTCAGCAATTAACTACTCACCAACAGACTCGCACCGATAACTATTATTGGATGCGTGATGATGAGCGCGAAAATGAGGATGTATTAGCGCACTTAAATGCCGAAAACGATTATTGCGATAAACAACTTGCCGACATAAAACCACTGCGCGAACAGCTATTTAATGAGTTAAAAGACCGTATTGTAAAAGACGACAACACGGTACCTGTGAAAGATGGCCAATATTGGTATCACTCAGAAGTACGTGGTGATGATGAATATGCACGCCATTATCGCAGCAGCTCAATAGAAGCGCGCGATAAGACCTTGTTGTTAGATGTAAATCAATTAGCCGGCGATTACGAGTTTTATGAATTAGGCGAAGTGGCTATTAGCCCTGATGAGCAGTTACTTGCTTACTCTGAAGACACCGAAGGTCGCCGTATTTATACCGTGCGTTTTAAAAATATCGCCAGCGGTGAGATGTTTAGTGATGTGCTGGAATACACCGAAGGTCAAGTGGTGTGGGCTAATGATAACAAAACGGTGTTTTATGTGAAAAAAGACCTGCAAACCTTATTGGGTTTTCAGGTTTACCGCCATGTTTTAGGCACCCCGCAAGCCGATGACGTACTTGTTTATGAAGAGCAAGATAAAAGCTTCTTTATGGGGCTTGGCAAAAGCCGCGATGAAAGCCTTATTATTATTGACCTTGCGACTACAGAAACAAACGATACTTGGGTGCTTGATGCCAATAACCCTGGGGGTGAATTTAGCGCCTTAATGCCACGCGAAGAAGGCCATGAGTTTGATGTCGATAAGCTAGGTGATACCTTTTTCATTGTTACCAACTGGCAAGCGAAAAACTTTCGTTTAATGACCGCGACGCAAAGCACCATTGCCGATAAAAGTCTTTGGCAGGAGCATACACCGCATCGCGAGAACGTGTTGCTAGAAGGGGTCGAAATTTTCAATGACTACCTTATCCTCACCGAGCGAGAGCTTGGTCAAACACGTTTTGTGGTGGTGGATCAGCAAGCAGAGCGTCTTACTTTAGAGTTTGATGACCCTTGTTATTATGCTGCTATTGCAATGAATCCAGAGCCGAATGTGAGCTCTGCGCGTATTTACTATTCAAGCTTAACGACGCCAGGTTCTTTGTATGATGTTGATTTAAAAACGGGTAACAAAACCTTATTAAAACAACAGCAAGTGCTCGGAGATTTTAATCCAGAGCATTATCGCTCAGAACGCTTAATGGTTACCGCAAGAGATGGTGAGCAAGTGCCGGTTTCTTTGGTTTATCGTATTGATAAATTTAATAAAGATGGTACTAACCCGCTGTTGCAATATGGCTATGGCGCGTACGGTATTACCATCGATCCTAGCTTTTCAAGCAGCTCACTAAGCTTGCTTGACCGCGGCTTTGTTTATGCAATTGCACATATTCGTGGCGGTGAAATGCTAGGTCGTCACTGGTATGAACAAGGCAAAAAGCAATTTAAGCAAAATAGCTTTAGCGATTTTATTGATGTTACGCAAGCGCTTACCAAGCAAGGCTATGCACACCCAGAAAAAGTATTTGCGTCTGGTGGCAGTGCTGGTGGCTTATTAATGGGCGCTGTGGTTAACCAAGCACCTGAGCTTTATTTAGGTATCGGCTGTCATGTGCCATTTTTAGATGTGCTTACCACCATGCTTGATGAGAGTATTCCACTGACGACCAATGAATACGACGAGTGGGGTAACCCAAATGATCCTGCGTTTTATGATGTGATTCAGGCTTACTCGCCGTACGATAATATCAAGTCGCAGGCTTACCCTAATATTCTTGTTACCACCGGGTTCCATGACTCTCAAGTGCAATACTGGGAGCCAATGAAATGGGTTGCTAAGCTGCGTGAACTTAAAACCGATGACAACATTTTGGTGTTTAAAACCGACATGGATGCAGGCCATGGCGGCGCATCGGGTCGCTTTAAAAGCCTTGAGGAAAAGGCATTAGAAATGGCGTTTTTTATTGCTTTATTACCGAATTAAGGCTTAGATAAATAAGTAAATTAATTTTATAAGCGTAAACTTAAGTTGTATTTCAAAGGGGTGAGCATGTTTAAAGCCCATGGTGATTGGCGTTATTTTGTTGAGCCGCCAGTGATTTATGTGGAAGTTAGTGGCAGCTTTAATAAAGAAGCCGTTGCTTCATTTAGTATTGAAGTCGGTCAAGAAATCATGAAGTACCCTGAAAATTCAATTCAGTATGCTGTGGTTAATTTGGAACAATTTGAATTAGCAACTGCCGATAGTATTGAGATTGCAAAGGCTTACTTTCAGGCTGTAAAAGCGCGGGGTTACAAACGCGTTGATTATATTAAAGCGAATATCATTGCTCGCAATTTATTAGAGACAGTTTGGTCTGGTGTTGAAATGGATATTAACTTTCACCCAGATGCTGAAAGCTTTTTTCAAGCAAGACCCGAGTACGATAATTTAAGAAAGTGGTTAAGGTAATACTTTCTGAATATAAAAAAGCCCTCATTTGAGGGCTTTTTCGTGTCAATTCTAAATATTAATCAAGGTAGGCTTTTAACATCCAAACAAGTTTCTCTTGTTCTTTAATGTAGTCGCCCATTAGCGATGCTGTACCTTCGTCATCTGCATCACCTGCTTGTGCAAGGATTTCACGCTGCATTTGAATAAGCGTGCTGTAACCTGCTAAAAGGTTTTCTACTGCAGCAGTACCTTCAGTGATATTTTTAGCTTCACTGATCTTGCTATCTTCGATGTACTCAGAGAATGCATGTACCGGTGTACCGCCTAACGTTAAAATACGCTCTGCAATCTCGTCTACTTTCTCAAGTAGTAAGTTATAAATTTCTTCAAACTTAAGGTGTAATTCAAAAAAGTTACGACCTTTAATATTCCAATGAAAGCCGCGCGCGTTCATGTATTGGATTTGGTAGCAGCTTAGTAAAGAGTTTAGTGAATTTACGATATCTTCACTTTTTGCGCTGTTTAAACCAATTGCATTTACCTGTGACATAGATTGCTCCTTAAAAAAACCGTTAAGTGTTTACTTGCTAGTGCTTGGTATTAAGTATTAGCCATCTTGGTTAATCTGTAAAATGGTTTAATTCGAACACTGTGATAGGTTTTAGCTATCAAAGGTTGGTTTTGTCCATTTGTGCACTATCAATATAACTTTGAATTACTTTTATATAGACTTGGGGCAACTGAGCAAAAAATCTACCTTATTTTGCAAATATTCAAAAATTAGGCAGAAAGTATGATCTAAAACAAGGTTTGTACTCGCTGATAAATTGGCCGATTTAGAACTTGATTTAGGTCAAAAAAACAACGAACCAGAAGCGCATAATGACTTTACCGCATTTAACCAGGAGAAGAAAAATGGACGGTAAAACAGTTAAAGAAAGCAAAGCTGAAATAGTTGTTGTAGTGATTGCATTACTTGCATTTGTTATCGGTTTGGTAGGTCATCTAGCAGGTGCTAGCTTCGCAAACTTTGATACCTTTGGCTATATTGCTGCACCTGTACCATTGATCTTAGGGATCATTGTTTTAATCTCATATAAAGTGGCTGCAAGTGCTGAAGATTAAAGTATCACTAACTTTGATTTATAAGCTTAATAATGTAATCCATCACTTGGCGTGAGTAGATCATACTGGTGTGACTCAAATGAAACACCTTATGTTCTGCCATGCCATTGAGTTTGGTTTCATCTATCAAAACTGTACCATCAGAGACACTGCCTTTAGCAATCAGTGGCATTAGCCCTATTGGTAAGTCACCGGCAATACTATAAAGCTTGGCATTAAACGGCCAATCGCCATTCTCAGATAATAAAAACTCCACGCTATTTTTTAACAGCATTTCAAAGCCCTTTTGCTGCATTTGCTTAGCAATATGACTGCCTTTATGCGGGGTGCCTAAGGTGATCACCTTTTCGACATGGCGACTTTGAAGAGAATTGGCCTCTAAGTAAGCGCGAGCAACCAAGCCGCCCATAGAATGGCAAACTAAGGCGGTAGGTTTACCACCGATAAAGCGATCAATCTTATCGAAAATTGCCGCTCTATCGGGAGAGAGCGTGTTATAGGTCAAATTGAGTATTTTTAGACCTGACTTTTCAAGGCGCGCGCACAGTGGGCGCATCACAAAGCCTGACATATAAAGTCCGTGTAATACTACAACTTGCCTAATTGCCATCGCATTCCTTACATTAACTGTTGCGGTTTAATTTCGATATTTGCTGTATCTGAGCTAACCCATACTTCACCATCTTGAATGGTAATAGTGAGCTTAATATTGCGATCAGCTAAGTCGGCTAATGCCTGAGTCGCGGCATAATCGAGACTAAAAATACTTAAGTTTTTAAAATCATACAACTTAGGTTGATGTTTTTGCCACCAAATCGCTTGGTTATTTTCGCCGTAGGTATATAAAACAACTTGCTTCGACTTATTGCAGGCTTTTTTCAGGCGTTTTTCGTCTGGTAGCCCAAGCTCAACCCATAATTCAATTTCTTCGCTATAGTTAATGTGCCAAAGCTCAGGCTCATCATCAGCGCATAAACCTTTTGTAAACTCTAAGCCTTCACGGGCATTTAGCGCAAAAGCCAACAAGCGGATCATCAAGCGTTGTTCGGTTTCTGATGGGTGTTGTGCCAGTGTTAAATTAAAATCTTGATAAATGTGGCGATCCATATCGCTTAACGATAATTGCGCTTTAATAATGGTTGATTTAAGAGCCATAACTGCTTACTTGAAAAAATTTGCGTCATTATAGCGCAATTCGTTGCCGAGCCAGTTAAAATACCGTGAAATTATCTTGTAGGAGTTAAAAATGGCCATCCAGTGGTTCCCGGGTCACATGAACAAAGCCCGAAACGAAATTAAAGAAATCATGCCACAGATGGATGTGATCATTGAGGTACTTGATGCCCGTATTCCTTATAGTAGTGAAAACCCAATGGTTACTGCGCTGCGTGGCGACAAGCCGGTGATCAAAATCATGAACAAGGCGGACTTGGCTGATCCTAAGTTAACGCAAGCGTGGAAAGACTACTTTGAGCAGCAAAGTGGCGTGAAAGCGATTGATTTTGGTAATGATAAAGCGGGTGAAGTACATCGTATTAATGAGCTTTGTAAAAAATTAGTGCCCCATAAAGTAGGCGCTGATAAACAAATTAAAGCCATGATCATGGGTATTCCAAACGTTGGTAAATCAACTCTTATTAATACCTTAGCTGGCCGTATCGTGGCAAAAACAGGTAATGAACCTGCGGTAACCAAAGCGCAACAACGTATTAAGCTTGACGATGGCATTATGCTTTACGACACACCGGGTATGTTATGGCCTAAAGTAGAGAACGAAAACTCTGGTTATCGTTTAGGGGCAACTGGCGCTATTCGTGATACCGCTATCGACTACGAAGAAGTGGCAAGTTACACCGCTGAATATTTATTGCAAGCATACCCAGAACTTTTAAAAAGCCGCTATAAAATTGATGAGCTACCAGAGTCTGACTGGGAGTTTGTTGAAATGGCAGGTAAAAAGCGTGGTTGTATCCGCGGTGGTAATCAAATTGATACTTACAAAATGTCTGAAATTCTTATTAACGAATTACGCGATGGCATTATTGGTCGTATTACCATGGAAACACCGGCTATGCGTGAAGAAGAAGAGCAAATGGTTGCTGAGCTTCGCGCTGCTGCAGAGGCGAAAAAAGCCGCTAAAGAAGAAGAGAAAAAGCAACGCCGAGCACGTGCACGTAAGAACCGTCGATAAAATTAACGCATTTTCTTCTAGACATAAAAAAAGCCCTGCAAGGGCTTTTTTAGTTTCATATCTACCGTCACCGATATGAGCAATGTAGCAAGTAAAATAGTAGGGCGATCACCTGTTGCCAATATCAAGGGGCGTTGCGATTAGCAACAGGCGATCTTAGCTTTATCGTGGGCCACACGTGTTTCAGGGTCGAGAAACAAATCAGTTTATTCCGAACAAGTCATAACACTTTATTGTCTTGTTGATAGTGATTATCAATTAGATTTACGTGTCTGTCAATACTCGATTGAAAATAATTCTCATTTCTTTGTGTTTGTTTTTTAAACTTCCGTAATACAATACATTAGCACTAAAGTTAGGCTGTAAATTACGTGCAATAAAAACTATGCTGGGGCTATAACAATTAAAATAATCACATGCGATGTTCTCAATTTGGTCAATAAGCCTTCTTGCAATTGTATACTTGGCAATTTTGTTTGCGGTTGCAGGCTGGGCTGATAAAAGAAAAGTATTGCCTTTTAAAGGCTTAACCTATGGTTTATCACTTGGGGTGTATTGCACCTCTTGGGCGTTTTTTGGTACCACAGCACAAGCTGCTTACAACGGCTGGTGGTTGGCTCCGACCTATGCCGGTACTATTTTGTTATTCATTTTTGGCTGGCAAGTCTATTGCCGCATAGCGCATATTTGTCGGCAGCAAAAAATAACCTCAATGGCAGATTTTATTGCGACTCGGTATGGTCAATCGTCGAGTTTGTCTGGGCTCATTTCATTGATTTCAGTGATTGCCATTGTGCCCTATATCTCTTTACAGCTGAGTGCAACTGCACAAAGTATCAACTTACTTACCGATCGTGCTGCCACACAAAGCCATGAGGTATGGGCCGATAGTACTTTTTACATCACGATTGTATTGGCACTGTTTGCTATTTTATTCGGCGCGAGGCGGTTAAAACCCAGCGAACATAACCCAGGATTGATTGCCAGTATTGCCTTTGAATCTGTGGTTAAATTATTGGCGTTTTTAGCGGTGGGTTTGTATGTGTGCTTTGCTTTATTCGACAGCCCAGTGGCTCTATTTGAAAAAGCGCATGACCTAAATATTGATCAGCAAGTGGCTGCAACGCAAAGTCCAACCTATGTGTATGTTGCTCATACTTTGCTTGGTATTTTGGCGACCTTATGTTTGCCAAGACAATTCCACATGAGCTTTATCGAAAAAAATAACGATAAAGAGCTGGCCTCGGCGCGTTGGCTATTTCCGATTTACCTCTTACTTATTAACCTGTTTATTTTACCGATTGCATACGCCGGATTAATTTACTTTCAAGGTCAAGAAGTCGGCTACGACACCTTTGTATTGGCTTTACCCATGGCGGCTGATGATGCCTTTGTGGCGTTATTAGCCTTTTTAGGTGGCTTTTCAGCGGCAACCAGTATGGTGATTGTGTCATCAATTGTGCTTTCAGTGATGATCACTAATGACTTTATTAACCAGTTTATTTTACGCCGCTCGCAACTTACATCGAGTAGTCGCGGGCTTGATAAAAATAACCTTTTACATGCGCGTAAAATCGTTATCGTATTGATTTTATTGCTTAGTTACTTCACTCACCGAGTGCTGGGCGAAAGTACAACCCTTGCCAATGTGGGTTTGATGTCGTTCACCTTAGTCGCGCAATTTTCGCCGGCCATGATCATAGGCTTATGGTGGCGACAAGCATCGTGTCGCGGTGCGCAATTAGGGATTTTAAGCGGTTTTATTATTTGGGGTTATACACTTTTACTGCCGAATATCGCCGGAGGTTTAGGAAGCGATAGCTTATGGCTTGTGAATGGACCGTGGGGAATAAGCTGGTTAGCACCAACCGATTTATTCTCATTAGGCATGGAAAGCATTAGCCAAGCTCTATTGCTATCGTTAGGTGCGAACTGTTTAGTGTATTTCTTAGTGCCGTTATTTAGTCGTGCAACCTTGGCTGAACGCTTACAGAGTAATAAGTTTGTTTCGCAGCTGAATGATTCGAAGGTAAGCAATCATCTACAGCCTTTGAGCTACCATGACCTAGGTGCGCTAATGCAACGATTTGCCGAAAAAGAAGCGGCACAGTCTTTGGTAAATCATTACTTTCCTGATGATAAAAGTAAGTGGAAACGTCCTGCCAATGTTGAGTTAGAGCTATTAGTTGAGCGCGAGATGTCTGCGGTGATCGGCGGCGCATCGGCACGGCTTATTTTAGATGTGGCGAAAAATGAGCAGCGCCAGCCTCTAGAGCAGGTTGCCGAGTTTGTTGATGAAGCAAGCCAAGTACTTAAATTTAATCGTGATTTACTGCAATCAACAATCGAAAACATTCAACAAGGGATCAGTGTAGTTGATAGTGAGCTGCGCTTGGTAGCTTGGAACCAAGGCTACAAAAACATGTTCGCCTACCCAGATGATGCGCTTTACATAGGCCGCCCGGTTGCCGACATTATTCGTTTTAATGCCGAGCGCGGCTTATTTAGCGGCGAGAGCATGACCAGTGAAGTTGAAAAACGCTTAGCCTATTTACGCCAAGGCAGCGCTTATAAATACCAGCGCTCGCACAATGATGGCCGGGTGTTTGAAATGCAAGGTAACCCACTGCCAGGTGGCGGCTTTGTAACAACCTATACCGACATCACCGAGTTCGTAAAACAACAAAAAGCGTTAACCGAAGCAAATGTTAGCCTTGAAGAAAAAGTCGCAGCACGCACCTTGGCATTGACTCAAGCAAACCAAGAATTATCGATGGCAAAGCAAGTGGCGGAGCAAGCAACGGTCAGTAAAACGCGCTTTTTTGCCGCTGCCAGCCATGATTTACTGCAACCTTTCAATGCTGCGAGTTTGTTTTGTTCTTTAATGAATGAAAAAGCCCAAGACACCGAACTTAAAGAACTAGCGATGAATATTAAGAATTCATTGGGCAGCGCCGAAGAGTTGTTATCGAGTATTTTAGAGTTAACTAAGCTCGATTCAGGCTCGTTTAAAGTACAAATGAGCGAGTTTGCTGCCAGCTCGTTGGTTGAGCCACTGCGTAATGACTACGAAGCCCTTGCCCGCGAAAAAGGCTTAAAGTTTATTATTGAAACCTGTGATGTGCGCTTGCATACCGACAAAGCGCTGTTACGCCGAGTACTACGTAACCTTTTGAGTAATGCGATTCGTTATACCGAGCAAGGTGAAGTGCGCTTAAAAATGCAGTACGACGATGACCATGTATCCTTTATTGTTGAAGACACAGGGATTGGTATTGCATCGAGCGATCAACAAACTATTTTCCAAGAGTTTAAACAGCTTGGTGCAAAGCCAAGCGCCGAGGGGTTAGGCTTAGGGTTGGCAATCACTAAACGTATATGTGACTTACTTAAAATCCCTCTAGTGATGGGGTCTGAGCTTGGTAAAGGCACGCAATTTACCCTAACTCTGCCTTGTAAAGTGAGTGCTGCGCCAGCGCAAGCGAAAGGTGCTGAGGCATCACAAGAAACAGAGCTGGGGCAATTGCGTATTTGGTTGCTTGATAACGACCGCAACGTGTTAGAGGCATTAAAGCAGCTACTCGAGAATTGGGGCTGCGAAATCTCAACAGCCACTAACTTAGCGGAGCTTGAGCAGTTAAAGGCAAGCCAAGCCCTGCCGCAATTGTTGATTATTGACTATCAGCTTGATGATGGGGTAACAGGACTTGAAGTGATTGAACAAGCGGCATTAACACGCTTACCTGCCATAGTGAATACCGCGAATCATGATGAAGGCATACGCGAGTTAGTGCTCGATGCGGGCTATCCATTGCTTTATAAGCCTCTGAAAGCGCCCGCCTTAAAACGCATGATTAAGCGACTGACTTAATCTGCGTTTTGCTCAGTTGCTGGGGTATTGGCTTTAATCAAGCGCTCTACCTCAGCGACAAACTTCTTATCTAAGTCATCTTCATGGCTCAAAAATAACAGCATTTCATCACCATTGTGGTCGATTACTGTTACTGTGGTGGTTAGTAGGGCGCTTTTAGCATAATCAACGTTGAGTTCTTTAATGTCACTAAAGCGGCGTTGATCTTTTTCGAGCACACCTTGCTCATTTTCCCAGTAACTAAAAATGGTGTTTTCTGTGATGCCGTTTCCATCAGTTTTAAAATCGAAAAATGCGTCACTATAAAAATAGTGCACATTCTCGTTGGCAGGAATAATTTCTTTTCTTTTTAGAAAGTTAACTTGATAGGACCAAAGCTTATCGCCGGTTACTATGGTTGAGCTTGGCAACAAATATAGCTCATAAATTAAGCCATAAAATAACCAAGGCAACATGAATATCGAAATGATAACCTGCCTAGCTCGCCATTGAGAGTGGTACTCAAGAGCCTGTTCGGGTTGCTTGAGGTTTTGAATGTAATTAACCAGTGGCAACCATAGAATAGGTGTAACTAAAAACAGCCAAGTGCCATATTCCCAGTTATAGCTTACGACTTCAGAAATGATAATCGCCAGCCATAACACGAACCCAACCGCAACAGGCATGATCTTATTTTTGCCAAAGGTTTGCTCGCTGTGCTTGCAAAGTTCAAGTAACAACGGAATAAAAAACAGTGGTGCAAATATCCCTCGGGCAATCGGCATAATATGGCTTTGTTGTTGCTCTTTTATCGCTTTCCAGTTGCGATAGCTCCAGTAGTGAATGAATATTCCTAAGCTCAATAAGCTGTAAATAACAAACTTACTGTTACTGACAGGGTAGAACTGTTGCTCAGCAAAAACTGGGCGGTTACTTGCTTCTATACGCCAAGCCGCGATGAAAAAGATGATTGCCGCCAAGTAACTTAAAATAAAAACGCTATACCAGTTGGTTTCGTCATCCGCTGGTGTGGTTGTGGCGCTATTTGTGCCGTATTTAATGATGCCGTAATGGGTCGCGTTATTGAGTTTTTTACGCTCGCTTAGGTAAAGGTCTATTTGATCGGCTGGAATATGATCCTGCTTAGCACTGTAATCAAAGTATAAGGTCAACACAGAATCTTTAAATGTTACGCGTTTTTCGAGATGAAAAAATGGGTTGTCGACTGTGACCTGCTCATCATCAAACTGCCAATTAGTATCCGTAAACGTAACCTTTATGGTTGTTTCGATATTATTTGGGTAACGAAACCATATTGGTGCATTGTTACGTTCTCGCTGTTCCGGCTTATAAACTGAGTTTTGAATTTCACTAGCGTAAAAGTCGTTTTGAAAATCATTACCCTTAGGTCGCCAAAAGTTATCAATAGTATAGTGCTCATTGGTAATTAGCTGACCGGTGTCCTTTGGAGATTCAACCAGCATAGGTTTGGCTGTTTGTAAGCCTTTGTAGGTATCTTGATAATATTCTCGGTAATCATCTTCTACGCTTTTTAAGCTGTTTTTAGCGATTGAATTGCGGCGGTTAATTGCTTCAAAGTCGCCGTATTTATATTGAGTTGAAAAACTAACTGGCTCATTAATACCTTCTGGGATCTGATAATTATCAAAAACCTGAACGCGTTTTAGGGCAGGTTCTGTGAACATATCTGTAAAGCCTGTTTCACCTTGCTTTATTATTAACGCGACATCGTAGTTCGGTTGAGCTAAATGTGCTAAATCGCCGCGCTGATACGAAATGGTTGGATCAAGCCAATAGCGTTTACCTTGGTGCTCTAAGGTGACAATGACATGGTCAAATAAGCTAGGAGATACAGGTAAGCTAGCAGTACGCTTTCTGTCTTCAGTGTTAACTAAAGCAGGGTGAGCTTCCACGCCGAGCGCTTTAAGTAAAGAAATGAGCAAGACGGTTTTGTCCTTACAGTCGCCATAGCGCAGTGCCAAGGTTTCTGATGCAGGAGTTGGCTGGTGCGAGTTGGTGCCCATTTCTAGGCCCAAATAACGTACTTCGTCTTGGCTAAAGCGCAGGGCAGCCACAATTTGAGACTCTAAGTCGGCATGTTGAAACTTAATTTGACGGGCAATTGTTTCAATAGCAGGGCTTACTTCTATGGCTGATTGGTACAAAGGTAACGACCAATTGACTACCTCTTGCCAATTATTTACTTCAGAAAAATACACTTCCTTGTAAGGTGAATACCAATGCGGTACTTCGCTTGCAGAGCGAATGGTCGGCTCATTGTGTTGGCTAATTTGGTAGTCAAAACCCGTATCGAGCTTGGTTTTAGTAACTGGTGACTCGCCATTCATAAAGTTGATATATAAGGGCGAAGGCTTTTGCCACTTTACCCGCATAAATTGCTGCACTATCGGCACCGACCAGTTCAGTGTACGCTTGGTGCTGAAGTGCTGATAAACCGGATTACTTCCCGAAACCGTATAGCTGTAATCTAAAATATCCATTACCCGCATATCATCAATAATGACATTTAGGCTTAAGGTGCCATTGTATATACGACTTGCTAAGTCAGTCTCGCGCTGTAACACCTGTAGCTCGGCACTATTTAGTTTATCTATATATTGGCCGTCACGAATAATACCTAAACTATTGAGCGTAAGAGATTGATAATTTGGGTCAAAATCAATATTCAGCTGGCTTATGTAATCAACCCCAGACTGATTGACCGCTTGCATTACAGTACGATTAAAGCGTTGCTGTGGGGCTTGCTCAGATACCTGAAGCTGAGTGTCGAGCATCAGGTAGAAAGTCCCGTCTCGTATTTGGTCTCGAGGAATCTCAGGGGTGAGTAACTTATGTTGTTTTACCCAGTTAGCTGCGGGCGCAACCTGATACTCTTCAGCGGCTGTAAAACAGCTCACAAAGAATAAAAAAACAGCCAGTACCTTAAGTTGTAAGTGCATCCATTTCATTGTTATTTTCTAATTACGTTTAGCTTTATATGACAAATTACTGAATTTCACGGCATGAGCCAAATAAAAATTAATTTTTATAGGGTAGGTCTCGTAAGGAAGTGGTGAGTCTAAGCGGCTCATGATGAGCCGCTTTAGGGTTATATTATTTATCTTCAGACTCTTTAGCTGGTAAGTCTTTTATTTCAACGCGAGTATTTACTTCATAGTATTTTTGCGTGATTTTTTGCAAAATTTCGCGACGTAACGGGCTTACATGGCCGACTTCTTTGGTTAAGTTTTCACCATAAGCAACAAAGTTAGTATCAAAGCCATCTGCTACTATACTCGGATCGGCGACAGTCGCGTTACCTCCACCATATTCAACATCGGTACCTAGAATGTCGGTAATATCGTAGTTATCGATACTAAAAGAGAGGTTTTGTACAACTTGGTCTTTATCTGGCTCTTGAATTACTAACGATTGAAGGTGGTCAGCTAAATCTTCTTCAAAGTTAGGAAAATAGTTTTTCTTTTCAAGGTATAAAGAAGAAACACGAGTGCTATGGTTACCTATCACACTACCGCGGTTTGAATTTACAAATTGCACTGCGTTGGTGGTCAGGGCGGTAAACACATTTTTTGCTGTATATGGGTGGTCAAGCAAATTTGGGCTGCCAATGTAGCCACGGTAGTAGCCATATATTAATAGCGGGTCATTGTTAAATAGCGGTGCAACAATGTTGTACTCAATGTCGTTTAATGAATACTGGTTACCGTTAAAGTTAAAGCGTGGCTTATCAAAAAAACTTGGCTCTTCATTTAATAACTTGGTCAGGTTCTTAACAGGGTACTGCTGCACTAACTCATTGAGTACCGTCACGTTATAAAGATTGAGCCAGTAAGCGAGTAACTCTGATTTTGGTAAGTTACTTAAATTAATTTTGTTTGGCAGGTCGGCCATATTTTCTTGCACTATTTGCAAGTCTTGCTTCATCTGAGGATTCTTTTTGTACGAATCATAATAAAAGCGGTTTGCTTCTGTTGCAGTCGACGGTTTTGGATTCGACGACAACCGGGTGCCAATTTTGGTTGTGTTTTGTGAAATGCGATAGCGGTCAGACATACCTAAATCAATCACCGAGGCATTTAATATTTGCCCGTAGTCAGTGTACTCAAGGGTGATATTTGATTTTTCATCATACTGATGAAATTGGCTAAATTTTTCTTGGTTTATGGCTGTCGTTGCTGTTTTATTAATAGGAGTCGTTGAATTACAGGCTGTAACTAGAATAAGTGATGTTGCTAATACGATGGGTTTTATAGCGTTTTTCATTTTTATTACCTTCCGTAGTTTAAAAAATAAACATAGCGTGGTTTTTCTGAAAGCGCAACAATCTGTTGTTTTTGTGAATTTTATTAAAAAATAAGCGTATAGTAGAAGAAATAAAAATAAAAAGGACAACTCATGGAAGAAGCAAAACAACAAAATCAAATCGAAACACCAGAAGCTAAAAGCCCCGAAAATGATGACTTAGTTGGCATAAAAGGTTGGCTTATTCTTGTGGCGATAGGTGTGGTACTCAGCCCTTTTAGAGTATTTATCGAATCAATAAATACCTTTAGACCCATTTTCACGACCGAGATGTGGCAACGCTTAACATCGCAATTTGGTGATATGTATCATCCACTTTGGGAGCCTTTACTGATCATTGAAATGGTGTTTAATGCAGCACTATTTTTAGCTTCGCTTTATTTAATTGTGTTGTTTTTTAAGCATAAGAAAGCATTTGTAAGTTGGTACTTAGCGATATTATTTGGTGGATTAGCCTTTATTGCTCTCGATGCCTATGCGGTTAGTTTAATTGTGCCCGATGTCGATGTGTTCGACGATGAAGTTAGAACTATGATTATCAGAGGGCTTATTCAAGCTGTGATCTGGGGACCTTACATGCTGTTATCTAAGCGTGTGAAAGCCACATTTGTAAAATAAGTTAGCTGGGCACCGTAATTGTAGCTTCTGTGCCTTGCTGGGGTTTTGAGTTTATTGATAACTCAAAGCCTTGGTTGCGTACAAGTTCTCGGGTGATCACAAGTCCTATACCTGTGCCATTTGCTTTGGTTGAGTAAAATGGCACAAACAAGTTATCGGGGTTTTGAATGCCACAACCTTGGTCGCTAATTGCAATATTTAAGCTATCACCTTGCCTTGACCAAGTGAGGGTTGGGGCAGAATTGCTGCCAGCTTCAAAAGCATTTTTTATCAGGTTGATCAACGCTTGTTCTAGCTGACCGAAATCGGCATTAACATGTAACTCTTCGCTGCTATTTATTACTAGTTCAGGAAAGATAGCGCTTAAACGTGTGTTTAATTGCTCGCTACTAATTGCTTGTTTTTGTGCGGGTGGCAGCTTGGCAAACGCACTGTAACTGGCTACAAAATCAAGCAAGTGTTGAGCGCGTTTTTCTATAACTTGCAGCATATCTTGGGCGAGATCATCGTGACTGCTAATTTGTCCTTGGCGCTTAAGGGTTTGCAATGATTGACTCATTGAATAAATCGGCGTGAGTGAGTTACGCACTTCATGATTTAACACTCGAATTAACCGTTGCCAAACAAGTTGTTCGTTATCGCGAAGCTGTTGCTCAATTGAAAAGAAGGTTAGTAATTCAAAGTTTCTGCCGGTGCGCCAAAAAGTCTGCGATGAGATTTGAAAGCGTTGTTTAAACAGCGAGTCACTATTTTGTTGCCATTCGCCATCATGCAGAGCAATGCCTAAGTCGCTGGCCGATTTACCTTCAATTTGGCGATGACTAATACTGTTTATAAACGCCTTATTACTAAAGTAAATCAAGCCATGGGGGTCTAGTATAACGATGGGTAAGTCCAGCATGCTGGCAAACTCAAAAACAAACTCTTCTGTTTGCATATAATGGCGTTTGTTCTTGGCTATTTTATTGCTGAGCTTGGCAAAATCTTGCTTAAGCGCTGCGACTCGTCCGCTTTGGTAAGACGCTAAATGCCAACTATTACTTTCGTCATTTGCCAATGCATCTAGTTGCAGGCCAAAGCGTTCAACCACATCGGTGATCGCACGGTAGCTTTTAATTAAAGCAAAAGCGCTTATCCCGATAAACGGCAATAATAGGCTGATACTGGCAAACCAATCTAGTTTTAAGCTGAGCGAAAGGGCAATGCCAAGCGTTAATAGCACCGCTATAACCATATAAAAATAGCGTCGAATACGCTGCTCTAACGACAACTTACTACTCATTTAGCGTTCTACTTCTTTTAAATCGAGCTGATGTTTATCAATGCGACGATAAATCGCCGATTTGCTTAACCCTAAAAACTCTCCTGCGGCGATAACATTGCCATTAAATTGCAGCAGCGCTTTTTGAATCATCTGTTTTTCAAGCTCTTCAAGGGGCAATAGTGGCAAAGCTTGTTCGGCATTGCTATTTGTTTGCTCGCAACTTGGTTGATCTAAAATGAGGTCATTGGCTTGAATATTGTTGTTATCGCTCATGATCACCGCGCGTTCAATACAATGGCTTAGCTCACGAATATTACCAGGCCAACTGTATTTTTTTAGCGCCTTTAGAGCGTCATCACTCAGCGCCATATTCGCGCGTTGATATTTTTTACCATGCACCAATAATAAGTGTTCTGCTAAGGGGGCGATATCGTCTTTTCTGTCGCGAAGCGGTGGAATGTGCAGTTCAATAGTATTGAGTCTAAATAATAAGTCACGGCGGAACTCACCCTGCTCAATAGCTGTAGCTAATTCGCTATTGGTGGCAGAAATAATTCGGACATCGGCGGTTTTGGTTTGGCTTGAGCCTAGCACTTCAAATTCTTTGCTTTCTAGCACACGGAGCATTTTACTTTGTAGCTCAAGGCTTAAAGTCGCAATTTCATCTAAAAATAAGGTGCCGCCTTCGGCAATTTCAAAACGCCCTAGGCGGTCTTCTTTGGCGTCAGTAAAAGAGCCTTTCTTGTGGCCAAATAATTCGCTTTCGAATAGCGTCGGCGCAATGGCGCCAACATTCACGCTTACATAGCGTTTATCAGCTCTGAGTGAGTGCTGGTGAATATAATGTGCCAATAAGCTTTTGCCAGTGCCATTTTCGCCGGTAATTAAAATGCTGGCATCGGTTTTAGCTGCGCGCTCAGCTTTGGCAAGCAACAGCTGCATGATTTCTGATTGAGCTATGTAATGTGCTTGTGAGTCACTGGTAAGCGCCTTTAAGCACGCGTTGTCGTGATTACTTTGCTTGAGCTTGAGTTGTTGTTGTACAACGGCGGTTAAGCGCAAGTTATTCCATGGCTTTTCAACAAAGTCGACTGCTCCTAATTGCATGGCTTTAACAGCGACATCAATGCTGGCCCATGCGGTCATCACAATGACAGGTATGGTCGAACCTAATTGATTTAGTTGCTTTAAAAAGCGTAACCCTTCTTCACCTGAGGTGGTGTCGAGCTTGTAGTTCATATCAAGCAAAATCAGGCTAATGTGCTCCGATTTTAATAATTCAAGGGCATGTTGAGGGCCTTCGGCCTCAAGGCAATGTAAGCCCAGTTGTTGTAATGCAACAGTAGCAGCCAGACGCACATCAGCTTGATCGTCTATGACTAAGATTTTGTCCATGATGTTTTCTTATTATCCTGTTGAGGTAGCTTAAGCTAAAACTTAAGCCACCATTTTGTGCTGTTAATCGTTACGTAGTGCGGCCATAGGTTTTGCTTTAAGCAGTAAAACCAAAGGTCTAAAGCAAGCGAATAGCGCAATACATAAGGTAATACTCCAAGCGAGTAATTGCAGTCTTACATCAAGTATCAGCCAAGACATTAGCTGTCCTTGTAACATGTAAAAACCCACCATTACCGCGGCGAGAGCAACCGCAAAGCCAATGAGCACAGGGATAATAGCTTCAACACTCATCAGCTTAAATAAGCGCGCTTTTTTCGCACCTAATGCCATACGAATACCAAACTCATAGCGGCGCAGACCCAGGTTGTAGCTCAGTACCCCAAAAATACCGATTGCTGCTAATAATAGAGTAAATAGCGCTAAGGTACTACACAGAACCACAGTCAGACGGCTCATATACAGTAAATTGTCGTACTCTTGTTGCAGGTCATTAAACTGCCACATGGTTAGGTCGCTGTTCTTTTCTTTTAGCGTATTAAGTATTTGTTTATTAGTCAGCTTAACGCCATCAGAAGCTTTGATAGTAAACATGTAGCTATACGGTGTTGCTGGCCACCAAATGTGACGACCAAACGACTCATCGTAGTATTTAGGGTGATTAAAATCTTCGGTTACACCCACCACTTCATACATCTTTTCTTCTAAGCCTTGGTAGCTTTTGCCGATGATATTTCGATAGTCTTGGCCTGGTAATAAGTTCTCTGCCACGCTGACTGATACCAGTATCTCGTTGGTTTCACCGCGTATTGCTTGTTCAGTAAAGGTGCGGCCAGCGAGAATTTTGGTGTTAACTAACGCAAAGTAATCAGGCCCTACCCACTGACTAGGGAAGAAAATTGAGCTTTTACCGTTTACATCAGTCAGGGTGTTGGCATTTTGTCTTTGCGAAACTGGGCTGTGACCCAGGGCAACATCATCAATACCTTGGCTATCAAGCAAAACCTGCTTGTATTGCAGCATATGTTCGTAGCGCTCCGCCAATGACATCTGATTATTTGGCTGGAACAGGTTAGCAAAATATAGGTTTTCGGTATCACTGCCGAGTGGGCGGTTAATCGTGCCCATGGCTTTACTCACTACCATCACCGAAAAACTCACAAGCAGCGCGGCAACAAACATTTGTGAGCCAATTAAAATACGCACTGTGCGGCCAGATACCTGCGAAACTCCGCCTTTACCACTGTTCTGCATTTGCGTATTTAGGGTTTTGTAATTTACCAAACGCGCTGTAATTACAGAGAAAATATAAGCAAGAGCAATACAAAGTATGATGGCAACAATAACTAACGTGCTATCCACGGCCAAGCTATTAACCAGTGGTAATCGGCCTTCTGCCAATACTTTAAATAAACGTATGCCCCATACCGATAAAAACAGCGCAATGCTTACCGATAAGGTCATTAAAATTAGTGACTGTAAAAAGATACTTTTAAATAACGTGCTGCGTTTTGCACCTAATACCGCCTGTAAGGCGAGAGTTTTATGTTGAGCAAGAGCGCGTGAGAAAAACAAAGTGCTTACATTAAGTACCGCAATAATCAGTAGCCCTACTGCACCGGCTAACATCATTAAGCTTAAGTCATCGTTATTACCCAGCTCAACGTCACGATACGGGGTTACTTCAGGTTTTACATCGGTGATACCACCATTGTTTAGCCACTCTGATTTAACCGTATCAATTTGCTGTTTTAAATCGACTTTAACTTGATCTATGGTGACCCCAGGCTTTAAAACTGCAATCAGTTTTAGGTTTTTAAAAGTGTTTGTCCATGGGCTTTGCCAATCATCATTGTGAAAGAAACGGCGGTCAGCACTTGATGGAAACCATACTTCAACATCGCTTGCTTTAAACATGTAAGGGGGGCTGAATGAGTCATCAACAACACCGACGATACGGTGAACATAATCGGTTTCACCCGCCATGACTGAAAGTGTTTTACCAATAATGTTCGGGTCGCTGTTGTAATGCTTGCGCCAAAAATTGGCAGATATAACAACGCGGTCATCAGGAGTTTCCAGCGTTTCTCCAAGGTCAAAACCCTGTCCCATTAAAAATGGTGTGTTTAATAAGTCAAAATAGTTGCCGCCAACATACAGCACTGGTTCTTTCGGTTCGCCATCTAGGTTTGCAAAGATTTGCTCACCTGCATTGATCATCATACTTTGTTCAAAGCTTTGATTATGCTTAAGCCAATGCACCATCGATTGATAGCTTTGAAAGCCAGTAGCATCGTAGTCATCATAAGTAAGTGATTGCTCAACCACCACCATGCGGCTTTCATCGTACACATCAAGGGGCTTTAAAAAGTAGCTGTTAACAAGGCTAAGCACCACAAACAAGGTGGCCAATGTTAAAGCAAGCGTTGCGATAACCGCAGTGACAAAGCCCGGAGCATTCATTAATGATGCCCACGCTAAGCTTAATTGGGCGCGTGTTTTGGTTAATTTCATTACATCACCTCAGCGCTTTCGAGTACTTGCTCAGCAGTGTCGCTGCTAGGTGCTTGGCGTGCTTCAGAGTAGGAAACAATTTCACCATCTAGCAATTTAAGTTGCGTCTTTGCACGTCCGGCATAACGTAAATCATGGGTTACCATACAAATCGTGGTGCCTTTTTTATTCAGCTCATCAAGCAAGTCCATGACGGCATCACCATTTTTTGAATCTAAGTTACCAGTTGGCTCATCCACCAATAAAATGCTTGGCTTGCCAGCCAGTGCGCGGGCAATAGCAATACGCTGTTGCTGACCACCAGATAATTGATTTGGTTTGTGCTGAGCGCGGTGGCCCATCTCAACTTCATCAAGGGCCTGTTTTACCGCAAGCTCAATTTCGCTCGGGCTCATGGCTGGCTCTCGATAAGTGAGCGGCAGTGCTACGTTGTCAAACACCGATAATTCATCAATTAGGTTAAACGACTGAAATATAAAACCAATGTGAAGGTTTCTAAGTTCAGCTTGCTGATCCATATCAAGGGTTTTTGTGTCGACTTCTTTAATGAAATAGTCGCCAGCAGTTGGGCTATCGAGTAAGCCTAATAATGACAGCAGCGTCGATTTACCACAGCCAGATGGGCCGCTAATGCAGATATAGTCACCTTGGTTAATATTCAGGCTGATGTCTTTTAATGCATAGGTTTCAACATTTTGGCCGCGATAAACTTTGGCGATTTTGTTTAATGAGATAAGCGTATTGGTTTTCATAAACTGTCCTGTTCGATTTTTATTGTTGCCAAATGCTGCCATTTAGAAAGGTCTGAAATGATCAGCTGTTCGCCCACGGTGGCACCGCTCAAAAGTTGAATTTGATTGTCACTGAGTGTACCAAATTCGATATTGGTTGGCGTTGCTAACTGGGTATTTGGATTAAGTTTAAATAGCGTGGCTTCGCTATTTGCTTGTGCTTTTTGCGGCACGTTAATGGTTAACGCATCGGGAATAATGTTGCTAACCACATAGCCTTCAATGCTTAAATCGGGTCGAGCATTAGCAGGCAGTGTGCCTTGTAAATCAAGTTCGATAATAACTCGACCATCGGTAACAATAGGGTCAATTCGGGTGACTTTGGCATCAACTTCACCGTGATCTGCTTGGCTAAAGGTGTTTACTTTCGCTGCCATATTGAGTGCCACTTTTTCGGCATCTGCTTGCTTAACGCTTAGCTCTGCTTTGAGTGCTTTGTTTGATCCAACCACCGCAAGGCGGGTACCCGGCACGAGATTTTGGCCAAGTTCAACATTCAACTCTTGCAGCATGCCATCGATACCTGCCGTTATTTGCAGCTGATCAAAAGCCTGTTGCTCAACTTGATAATTAAGCTCAAATTGGCTTAATAGTTCTTGCTGTATTTTGCTACGTTGTAAGTGCATTTCTTTAAGCTGTGCAAGGCGTTGCTGCTCGATACTTACGCGCTCTGTAAGCTGTGCAACGTTTAGCATGCTTCGTTTGTAATCGAGACTTGAAACAATCCCTTGCTCGATCAGTTTGCTTTCAGCATCGACTCTAAGCTCTGCACTTTGCAGCTCACTTTTTAATATGGCGAGATTTGCTTGGCGCTCAAGTAGTTCACTTTGCTGGTTAATTTTTTGCTCATTAACACTGGCTTTTTGGCGGGCAAGTTCTAGCCGAGCGACCGATAAACGCTGCGCTTGCTGTGGGTTGACGAGGCTTAAAATCACCGTGTCTTTTTTAACGATAGTGCCGGGGTAAACATGGATAGCTTCGACCATTGCGGTGTCGGTATTGGTTAAATAACGTTGATACTTTGGCTTTAAACGACCAAAGCCACGAATTTTTACCACAAAATCGGCTTGTTCTACGGTTGCTATTTGCAGTTGGCTTGCAGCAACCACAGTGGGTGTCGCCCATTGATATACCATTAAAGCGCCAAGAGCCGATACGCCAATAGCTGCACCAGCCAGCCATTTTTTAGCTTTTGATTGCTGAGGTTTGCGTTTTAGTGTGCTGTCTAAATCCATGATACTGAGAAATATAAATAATCATGGAGTAGCTAAGGCGAGTTTTGTGCCAAAAATTAAGGTGTTGAAAAGTAATAACTTTTTGTTTTTTGGAACGTGAGCTTTTCCCACTACTGGGAAAGCGAGTTTTAAAACTGGGAGTGAATGCTTAAATTAGCTTTCTTCGATTTTGCCAACCTGCGAAAGCTGATTAAACAAAATGCCCGCTTGAGTACGGTTATAAACATTGAGTTTGCGTAAAATCGCTGACACATGTTGTTTGATTGTGGTTTCTTGAATCGACATTTCAAAGGCGATTTGTTTATTCAATAAACCGTCGGCAATCATCGCTAGTACGCGGTATTGCTGGGGGGTTAGTTTTTCAAGGTTACGAGCAAATTCGCTTTGTTCGTCATTGATCACCACATCAGTTAAATCTACTTCAGGTGGTAACCAAGTGTCGCCATTGAGTACATGACTAATTGCTTCACTGATGACATCTAAAGAAGATGACTTTGGAATGTAGCCTGCAGCGCCAAGGCTCATAGCTTGTTTGATTATGGCGGGTGTCTCATTGGCAGAGACCATGATCACTAAGATATCAGGGTAGTGGTTACGCAGTTGCGAAAGGGCTTGTAGGCCATTTGCACCTGGGATCGTAAGGTCTAAAAATATTAGTTCAATCTCAGGGTGAGCGCTTAACAGTGTAAACAAACCATCAATGTCACTGGTCTCTTTAATATGTTCTTCAGGCACTGATGTCGCGGCAGCTTGACGCAGCGCACTTCTAAATAACGGGTGATCATCGGCGATTATGGTGTTCACAGCTAAAGACATTCCCTCGATTCTCCAATGCGTTATGTTATAAGTGATTTTGCGCTTTGAAACAAGGTTTGCCTGAAGGGAAGTTCCAGACAAACCTTTCTCACACAAGGATTTAGATTCTATTTTAGAAACGGTAACCAACAGTGAAGGCTACAGTGCGAGGGTCGCCGTAGTAACCAATCAGGGTATTATCACCACCTAAACCTGGAGTGTATTTGCTGATATCTGTTGGGTCTGTTGGATCAGGTGCCACGAATTGGTAACCACCAATCATGTACTCTTCATCCGTTAAGTTTTTACCGTATAGACCTGCAGTCCAGTGACCATCTGTGCTGTACCAAGTGATACCCATATTAAAGATACCGTAAGCATCTTGCGTTAATAGGCTATCTTCTTCGAATAGCGCGTAGTCGCCTCTGTGGTAGTAGTTACCATTGATGACGAAGTCACCCATTTCTGTGTACATACGGTACGTTGCACCCAGATTAAAGGTTAAATCAGGTGTGTTTGATACCGTAAAGCGGTCTGATTTATCGAATGCTTCACCGGTTTCTGGGTCGTAATCAATTACGTTATCGAAGTTACTATCGATGTAACCTACTGATGCATCGAAGCTGAGTGATTCTGTTGCAACATAGTTAAGCTCAAGCTCAATACCATCTGATGTTGACTCACCAATGTTACCTAAACGCTGGTTTAGATCTGCATCTGTTTCACCAGGTAAGACGGAAATATATTGGCGATCTTTATGGTCAAGTGAGAATAAGGTAACGTTTGCACGTAAGTTGTTGTTCCACTCACTCTTCATACCGATTTCGAATGAATCAACAATTTCTGGTTTTGCAGCAGGCTCAGCCGTGCTTGCTCGTGGGTTGAAAGTACCTGATTTAAAGCCTTGCGCATAACTTGCAAAGAACATGATGTCGTTTGAATACTGATATTCAACACCTGCGCGCGGTGTGAAGCGTGACCATTCTTCCTCATCATCGAGTACCGTTGGTACAAGTTGACCTTCTGGGCGAGTGTAACCAGGGATCCAATCTGATTCAGGGTAGACTGTATCAAAAATTAAACCGTTATAAACATTCGCCTCTTTTTTGTCCTTAGTGTAACGTGCGCCGAGTGTCATTGACCATTTATCGGTTAAGTCAATCGAGCTTTGGATATACGCTGCTTTACTGTTTGAGTTACTACAGCCACCTGTTTCACGAGTTAGGCTTGGACCACCTAGTGCCTGACCTAATACTTTTAAGATAGCTTGGAATTGACCGCAAGATTCACCATCATAGTAGTAAAGGCCCGAAACCAGTTTATAGTTATCGCCTTGATGATTTAGCTGTAACTCATGAGTGGTTTGCTCATCATCGTAAATAGCAGGTACATCGAAAATTTGAATTGACGTGTTATCAAAGTCGATATTAGTCGGTGAGTAGCTCTCACGGCTTGAACCAATATATTTAATGCTAGTACGGTCAGTCATATCCCAACGAGCAGTTAGGCTATAGCCTTCTAGTTCAACCTTGTTCCATGTTGGTAAGCTGGTGTAAGAGTCATACACGCTGTCTGGAACTGGCGCATCAGTAAGAATACTTGGTAGTAAACGGTAACCACCTTTTGCGTTTGATTTGTCTTCTGTTTTATCCCACGCGAAACGGAAGAATAAGTCGTCAGTCGGAGTGTATTCGAGTGTAACGCGAGCTGCGGTTACGTCTTTGTTGTAGTTTTCGCGGTCTTGGTTATCAAGAGAAGACGTTAAAAATTCGCCAAAGCCATCACGGTTAAGTGTTGCAAAACCAAAGCCCACGTAAAGCTTTTCGTCAACAATTGGTAATTGGCCAGTAATTTTTAAATCTTTTTGGTTATAGCTACCTACAGTGCCTTGAATATTTAAGGTTGCATCACCGCTCATTTCTTTGGTGACGTATTTAATCGCACCACCGATGGTATTTTTACCGTAAAGCGTCCCTTGTGGACCACGTAATACTTCGATTTGTTGCACATCAAGAAGGTCAAGCACGGCACCCTGTGGACGAGCAAGGTAGACATCATCGATATAAATACCTACGCCTGGCTCATACCCCCAAAGAGGATCTTGCTGACCTACACCACGAATAAACGCGGTAATTGTAGAGTTAGTACCACGGCTTGCTTGCAGGGTGGTATTTGGCGAGAACTGTTGAACTTCGGTCATAACGACGATGCCATTTTCTGCCAGTTCCTCAGCACCCACTGAGGTTACAGCAACAGGAACTTCTTGCAGGTTTTCAACAGTTTTACGTGCTGTTACCTGAATACGTTCAAGTTCACCTTTTTTTGCTGCAGGTTCGGCTTGTTCTGCCGCTTGAGCACTGACACCTGCCAAAGCAAGTGATACAGCCAGAGTAAGTGGCGCGACTTTTGGGTTAAGCTTTATCATGTTGTATTCCTTGTTATTGTTGTCATTAGTCTTATGGCCACTCACATTGATGTTGCCGAAGACTTAATAAGATTTGCCCGTGTCACCTGTCAATTAATGTAGAAGATAGTTGCAGAAATTGAATTAGTACCATAGTGCTATACCCGCCACAGCCCTTTATTTATCAAGCAATTAAGCTATTTTTAAAGCAGATAGTACCTTAGTGTTATGTATTTTTTGAACGCTTAGGGTAAGACTGAAAGCATTATTCCGATGTCACCTCATCTGTGTAATAACAATAATTATAGGAATGTCTATGCTGAGCATGATAGGACTGTTAGGCGGTTTAATACTGCTGATCATTTTAACGCTGCGTGGGGTAAATTTATTTATCGCTGCGCCAATCTGTGCACTGTTAGTTGCACTTAGTAGTGGCATGGCCATTTTCCCTGTATCGGCAGATACAAACTTTATTAACGCCTATATGGATGGCTTTGCAGGCTTCTTAAGTGCGTGGTTCTTTATGTTCTTACTGGGGTCGTTATTCGGTAAGTTCATGGAAGACACCGGTGCTGCAGACAGTGTTGCAAGCTACATTGTGGGTAAACTTGGTATGAAACACGCCGTTCTTGCGGTTGTGATTGCCTGTGCAGTTTTAACCTATGGTGGCGTGAGCGTCTTTATTGTTGCGTTTTCTGTTTACCCAATGGCATTGAGTCTGTTTAAAGATGCAAATTTACCGCGCCGCTTTATTCCAGCAACGCTGGCATTTGGTTCGGTGACCTTTACCATGACCTCAGCAGGCTCGCCAGAAATTCAAAACTGGATCCCGGTTAAACACCTTGGTACGTCACCTTATGCAGCATGGGAAGTGAGCTTAGTGGTGGCTATTTTCATGGCGACAGCAGGTTACTTTTGGTTAAACAAGATGATCAAAAAGGCCGTTGCTAACGGCGAAACCTTTGAAGCGCGCGATGATGATCCTGTCATTATTGAGCGTCGTCGTCCGCATCCAATTACGGGTGTGATCCCGCTGATCGTGGTGCTACTTTTATCATTTACGCTACATGATGTACTACAGCAAACAGCGCTTATTGTTGCCTTACTTGGTGGTGTACTGAGTATTGTGATTATTAACTTCAAGCATTTTCACGATATGGGTAACGCCATTAATGTTGGTACAACTGGCGCTTTAGTGGCAATCGGTAATACCGCTGCTGTGGTTGGCTTTGGCGCTGTGGCGAAAGTATCACCAGCATTTACCGCCGCTGTCGATGTGATGACCCATATGCCGGGGAATGAGTTGGTTGGTGCTGCGGTTGCGGTCAGTGTGATTGCTGGTTTAACTGGCTCTGCTTCTGGCGGACAAGCCATCGCATTACCACTTGTCGCACCAGGTTATTTAGATATGGGCGTAAACCCTGAACAACTGCACCGAGTAGTGGCGATTAGCTCTGGAGCCCTAGATACCTTGCCGCATAATGGTTATGTGGTCACAACAATACGCGCGATCTGTAAAGAAACGCATCAACGAGCGTATTGGTCAATGGCAGCACTCACTGCGGTTATTCCGCTTATCGGTGTCGCATTGGCACTTGGACTCTTTATTATCTTTTAAGGAACAGCAATGAAAACCAAATTAATAATTTTGCTATGGCTGGTTGTATTTAGTAGCACTGCGTTTGGCGCTGCAAATAAAGCCGACACCATGCTGGTGGAAAAACAGCATTTTACGACAAAAGATTTTACCACCGTGTCTGGTGTGACGTTAGAGCAAGTGGATATTGGCTGGGAAAGCTACGGAAAACTAAACGCCAATAAAGATAACGTGATTTTAATCACTCATTACTTCTCTGGTACTTCTCATGCCGCAGGTAAATATAAAGCAGATGATGCCCTACCGGGTTATTGGGATGCGATTATCGGCCCAGGTAAAGCTATCGATACCAATAAATATTATGTGATTAGCTCAGATACCTTAGTGAATGCCAACTGGCATGATCCGAATGTCATCACCACAGGCCCTGCGTCAACTAATCCAAAAACAGGCAAACCTTATGGTTTAGATTTTCCTGTGGTTACGATTACTGACTTTGTGAATGTGCAAAAGCGCTTACTCGACAGCCTAGGTATCACTAAATTACATGCTGTGATGGGCGCATCAATGGGATCGTTTCAAGCACTTGAGTGGGCAACACGTTATCCAGATAAAGTAGAGCGTTTAATTCATGTGATTGGCGCTGCAACGATGGATGCATGGACAGTCGCGGCACTTGAAAAATGGGCGTTACCAATTCGTTTAGATAAAAACTGGCAGCAAGGTAATTACTACGGCAAAGAGCGCCCGTTAGATGGCTTAGCGGCAACCATGCTTAATATTACGCAAGATGCGATGCATCCTATTATTTATAACGCGAGCTTCCCTGACTTTAATGTATTGGATGAAGGTGCATTAAAAGATATTCGCACCTTGCCTAAGTTAAACCAAGTACTTGCTCAGCGCGCAATGGCACGAGCGAAAACGCAAGATGCCAACCATGTACTTTATTTGGTCCGGGCATCACAGTTATTTACCGCTGGCATGCAAAGTGATTTAACAACGGCACTTAAAAATGTCTCTGCCAAAACATTATTACTACCCGCAACGAACGACTTACTGCTTCGCCCTGAAAACATGCGTACTGTGTTTGACACCATGAAAGCGGCAGGTAAAGACGTTGAGATTTCAGAAATTGAAGGGGGCTGGGGACACCTTGATGGTATTTTCTCAATCACCCCTAAAGCGCAGCTTATCAGTGAGTTTTTAGAGGAGTAGCCCGATGAGCAAAACAGTTTTAATTACCGGTGCAGCCAGTGGTATTGGTCTATATGTTGCCCAGCAACTGGCGATGCAAGGTCACACTATTATTGTGACTGATTTAAATCAGCAAGCAGCACAACAAGCGGCAGCAGGCATTGTTGAGCAAGGTGGTAGCGCCGAAGGGTATGCACTTAATGTGGCTGATAGTGATGCAATAGAGCAGTTTTTCACTGAGCTTAATCAGCCAATTGATGTACTTATTAATAATGCAGGTATTCAGCATGTTGCAAAGCTTGAAGATTTTCCGGCTGATAAATGGCAGTTCTTACAGCAAGTTATGCTCGTTGGCCCGGCGATGATGACCAAGGCGGTACTCCCTCGCATGCGTAAGCAAGATTTTGGTCGCATCATTAATATTGGCTCAATTCATGCCATGGTGGCTTCTAAATATAAGTCGGCTTATATCGCTGCAAAACATGGCTTAATCGGCTTTGCTAAAACCATGGCACTTGAAACGGGCGATGCCAATATCACGATTAATACCGTGTGCCCAGCCTATGTAAAAACACCGCTTGTGGAGCAACAAATTGCCTCGCAAGCTAAAGAACATGGCATTTCGGAGCAACAAGTGATCGACACGATTATGCTAGCACCGATGCCGAAAAAAGCATTTATCGGCTTAGATGAGATCCTGCATACCGTTAGCTTTTTAATGGCCGATGCAGCACGCAATATTACCGCCCAAGCAATCGCCATTGATGGCGGTTGGACTGCACAGTAGGAGGAGCCAATGGCAGGTTTTGATAAAGTAGTTACAAGTTACAGCGAAGCGATGGCTGGTCTTGAAGATGGCATGACAGTGATAGCCGGTGGTTTTGGTTTATGTGGTATTCCTGAAGGACTGATTGCGCAAATTAAACGTCAAGGCACCCGAGATTTAACCGTGGTATCGAATAACTGTGGCGTTGATGGTTTTGGTCTAGGAGTGCTACTTGAAGACAAGCAAATCAGTAAGATGGTTGCCTCTTACGTTGGTGAAAACGCGCTATTTGAGCAGCAACTATTAAATGGTGAACTTGAAGTTGAGCTCACACCGCAAGGCACTTTAGCTGAAAAAATGCGTGCTGGTGGTGCGGGTATTCCTGCATTTTATACCGCAACGGGTGTCGGTACACCGGTGGCTGACGGTAAAGAAACCCGCAATATTAATGGTCGCGATTATTTATTAGAGCCAAGCATTACTGGCGACTTTGCGATAGTTAAAGCGTGGAAAGCAGATCGCTACGGTAACTGTATTTATCGTCATACGGCGATGAACTTTAATCCGATGGCAGCAACCGCAGGCAAAATTACGGTTCTTGAAGTTGAAGAAATTGTTGAGCCAGGGGAGCTAGAGCCAAGCCAAATTCATACGCCGGGTATCTATATTGACCGAGTGATTAAAGGTGAATTTGAAAAACGCATCGAGAAAGTTACCACTAAGCAAGAGAATCAATAAGGAGCACGCTGATGGCATTATCACGAGAACAAATCGCTAAACGCGTGGCGATGGAACTACAGGATGGTTACTACGTTAACTTAGGCATAGGTATTCCAACCTTGGTCGCTAATTATGTCCCTGATGGCATCGAAGTGATGCTGCAATCTGAAAATGGTTTACTCGGTATGGGGCCATACCCAAGTGCAGACCAAGTTGATGCCGATATGATCAACGCAGGTAAAGAAACGGTCACCGCTGCAACGGGGGCGGCTATATTTAGCTCCGCAGAAAGCTTTGCCATGATCCGCGGCGGCCACGTTGATTTAACCGTGCTGGGTGCGTTTGAAGTGGACCAAAACGGCAACATTGCCAGTTGGATGATCCCGAAAAAGTTGGTTAAAGGGATGGGCGGTGCGATGGATTTAGTAGCCGGTGCTAAAAACATTATTTGTACCATGACCCATGCCAACAAGCATGGTGAATCAAAACTGCTGACCGAATGTAGTTTGCCGTTAACGGGTGTTGGTTGTATCAATAAAGTGATCACTGATTTGGCTCTTTTAGAAATAAAAGACGGTGCATTTCATTTATTAGAGCGTGCCCCAGGTGTCTCGGTTGATGAGATTATTGCTAAGACACAGGGCAAACTTATTGTCTCTGGTGACGTTCCTGAGATGACTTTTAGCTAGTTTTGCGACTTTTAAGCAGCTAATTTGCCTAGATTTTATACTAACCCCCAGTAATGTGCTTTTTGTTCATGAGTTTTATGAACAAAAAGCCATTTATCACCATCAATGCAACTTACCCCCTAAACATTTCGTTAATCTATCGTTAACACTATGCTCCAAACCAGATCGCCATTTGCAGTAGGCCGATCAACGACAACAAATAACTATAATCTGGTGTGGAGTAATTCATGAAAGCAAGTAACACACAGCTCGCTTTAGCCGTTGCAGCGGCGTTAGCAAGTACATCAGCATTCGCACAAAGCGACACTGAACAACTACAGCAACAACTCGATGCACTTCAAAAAGAAGTGGATTCATTAAAAACATCTAGCGGCTTCAACCTAGAATTTGGTGGTCGCGTGCAACTTGATTACAACTATTTCGACGGTGCTTACAATGCCGACAATGATGGCGCTGGAGGCAGCGACTTCTTCCCACGTCGTATCCGTACTTATGTTGAAAGTGAACATGGCAACTGGGATCACAAATTACTACTCGAATTTTCTGAAGGCACGGCTGAAATCGTGTTAGCGCGGGTACGTTATGCATTCGACAACGGCTTAAAAGTAAAAGCCGGTAAAATCCGTGAAGACATGTCGCTCAATGCGCTAACCAGTTCTAAACACATTAATACTATTGAGCGTAGCACCCTTGCTAACACCTTCTCGCCTTTCTTCCGCTGGGGTATCTCGGCTTATCAATACTTTAAAGATTCAGGCTTACGTTACGCCGTGGGTGTTTACAAAAACGATGCGTTTGGTGCATCGGGCCATGACGAAGATGACAAACTGACATTGGCTGTAACAGGTCGCTTAACCTGGTCAAGTGCAGCGCCGGGTGATGTGATTCATTTAGGTGCTTGGCACTCTTATCGTGATATGGGCGACAATGATTTGAGCGCTCGTTTTGCCCGTGGTGAAGTGCGTGAAACCAATGTTCGCTTAGTGGATTACGCAGTCGGTGGTGAAGCCGCAGCGCTAAATAGCATGTCGCAAAGCGGTCTTGAGTTTGCCTACCAAGCTAATGCATTCACTCTAGAGGCTGAATATGCCAGCCGCTACCTCGATACGGTTGATAGTAGCAACGAACTTGATGGTGAACGTTTTGATGGCTTTCATGTATCGGCAAGTTACTTCTTAGGTGGTGAGCAGCGCCGTTACAAAGCAGGCTCAGCATTATTTGTACAACCGAAAGGGATTAAAGATGCATGGGAGCTTGTTGCCCGTGTGTCACAAATGAACGCTAGCAGCAAACAGCAAGGTACCGACGTAACCACTTATACGTTAGGCACATCATATTACCTAAGCAGCGATATCAAATTTATGGGCAACCTGATTTACAGCGATGTTGATGGTGCCGGTGCTTCTACGCTGGTAGGTGATGAAGATTCAGGTATGGGCATCAGTGCTCGTATGCAGTACTTATTTTAGGAGTCGTGCATTATGACTATGTTTAAATCATTAAAAAGATCTGTTTTAGCAGCTTCATTATTAGTAGCCAGCCCACTGGCTTTAGCAAACTTACACTTTTTGGTACCGGGTGGCCCAGGCGGCGGTTGGGATACCACCGCGCGTGGTGTCGGTGAAGCAATGGTAAAAGCGGGCATTGAAGAAAATGCATCGTTTCAGAATATGTCGGGCGGCGGCGGTGGCCGTGCAATTGCTTACTTGATTGAATCGGGCACTAAAAAAGGCGATATGTTGATGGTTAACTCAACGCCTATCGTACTGCGCGCATTATCAGGCAAAATTCCTTACAGCTATCGCGATTTAACACCCGTTGCCAGCATGATTGCTGATTATGGTGCATTTGTGGTGCGTAATGACTCGCCATTTAAAACATGGCAAGACGTTATTGATGCAATGAAAAAAGACCCAGGCTCTGTAAAAGTAGCAGGTGGCTCTGCGCGCGGCAGCATGGATCACTTAGTGGCTGCACAAGCGGTTAAAGCGGCGGGTCTTGATGGTCGTCGATTACGTTACATTCCATACGATGCCGGTGGTAAAGCGAAAGCTGGTTTATTGTCGGGTGAGGTCAACTTACTTTCAACAGGCTTAAGTGAAGCACTCGAAGTCGCTAATGGTGGTCAGGCACGTATTTTAGCGGTGACTTCTGCAGATAAATTGCCAGATTACCCAGCAATTCCAACCTTAAAGTCGCTAGGTTACGACATGGAGTTCGTAAACTGGCGCGGCTTTTTTGCAACCCCAGATTTACCAGCAGACAAACTTGCCGAGTACACAGAAAAGCTACGTAAGTTGCAACAAACCCCTGAATGGGAAGCGGTTCGTGCCCGCAATGGTTGGCTAAATCTATTTCAAGAAAAAGAAGCGTTTATTAAATCGCTTGAGCAGCAAGAAGCGCAATTACGCGTTGTAATGAAAGAACTTGGTTTTATCCGAGGCTAAGGTTAGACGATGTTAAACCGTGAACTAATTGGACCGAGTTTATTCTTGGTCCTCTTTACCCTCTACGCCCTTGTGGCTTGGCAAATTCCACTTATGCCATTTGAAGAGTACGAAAGCGTTACTTCTGCAACCTTACCAAAAGTGTATGCAGTATTTGGTATCGTGGTGTGTGTACTTTCGATTGGTGCCAACTTATTAAAGCAAGCGCCAGCAGAAAAAGCAGAGCTACTCAGTAAGGGCAACTTACTACGTACCTTTGCACTGCTGGTTTTAATGGTGGCTTATAGCGCCATGCTTGAACCGTTCGGCTTTTTAATTGCCACCAGTGCATTTTTAATTACGGGCTTTTTTATCATGGGCGAACGCCGTAAGGCAGTGTTGTTGTTTGCTTCTGTGCCTGTGGCCGTGGTTTTTTGGTTTTTAATGACACAAGTACTGGGCATTTACTTAGTACCTGGCAATCTGTGGAGTTAAGTTATGCTTGATGGAATTATGTTAGGTTTGTCGACCGTACTCGACTGGAACAACTTGTTATATGTGATCGTAGGCTGCTTTGTTGGCACGTTCATCGGTATGCTACCTGGCCTTGGCCCAATTACCGCGATTGCGTTGATGATACCGATCACTTACAGCATCGGTGCTGATTCGGGCATGATTTTAATGGCCGGTGTTTACTACGGGGCTATATTCGGTGGCTCTACTTCTTCTATTTTGATTAATGCGCCGGGTGTGGCGGGTACGGTAGCGTCATCGTTTGATGGCTACCCGCTAGCAAAGCAGGGTAAGGCAGGTAAAGCCCTTGCGATTGCAGCTTATTCATCCTTTATAGGCGGGACCATTGGCGCCATTTTACTGATGGTGGCTGCGCCATTATTAGCGAAAGTGTCATTAAGTTTCCAATCGCCTGATTATGTTGTACTGATGTTTTTAGGCTTAACGGCTATCGCTGCGTTCTCTAATAAAGGGCAATTTTTAAAAGCTATGATGATGACGGTATTTGGTTTGATGCTGGCAACGGTAGGTATTGATCCCTCTTCAGGTACCGAGCGCTTTACTTTTGGCCAAGCTGATTTATTAGATGGTATTAGCTTTTTATTAGTAGCAATGGCAACGTTTGCGTTGGCTGAGGCGCTGATTAATGTGGCACGCCCTGAAGCTGAACCAGATAAAAAAATTGATGATCCTGATACGCCAAAAATTGGCTCAACAAAACTGACTAAAGAAGAAGTAAAAGACATGGCTCCTGTAGTTGGGCGCTCATCTTTACTTGGCTTTATTGTCGGTGTTTTACCGGGCGCAGGGGCAACCATTGCCAGCTTTATGGCCTATGCTACTGAGCGTAACCTTGCTCCAAAGGCGCTGAAAGATAAATTTGGTAAGGGCTCAATGCGTGGCTTAGCGGCACCTGAGTCAGCTAATAATGCTGCCTGTACTGGCTCATTTGTACCATTACTGACTTTAGGTATTCCGGGCTCTGGTACAACAGCGATCATGCTAGGTGCATTAATTGCCTACGGTATTCAGCCGGGCCCTATGTTAATGCAAGAAAACCCAAGCGTGTTTTGGGCAGTTATTGTTAGTATGTACTTTGGCAATATTGTACTGCTGATTTTGAATCTGCCGTTGATCCCATATTTCGCTAAAGTGTTGGCAATGCCTAAATCTGTGCTGACAGTAATGATTTTATTCTTCAGCCTGATTGGTGTGTACTTAGTGTCATTTAACACCTTTGATTTATTTATGATGGTGGGCTTTGCGCTGGTGGCTTTGGTGCTTCGATTATTAGCTTTCCCGATGGCGCCTTTATTACTGGGCTTTATACTCGGTGATATGATTGAGCGAAACTTCCGTCGTGCCATGATGATTTCAGATGGCTCGCTGAGCTTTTTATGGGACCGCCCATTAACACTGAGTATTTTTGTGATTTCGATCTTAGTGTTGTTGTTCCCACTGAAAGACTATATTGTCCAACGTCGTAAAGAAAAAGCAGCTACGCAAGCAGAGCAACATGCGTAGAACAAGGCACTGATATGAGATACACCAATAAGCTAAACCCATTTCAGCATGTGGTTAAAAAACCTAAGCGCTTAGAAACGCGGCTCATTATTTGGGTTACCGGTCTATGTGTTTTACAGGCTGTATTGTTTGGCGCTTTGGTGTATCAGATCACTGCAGAAAGCTTACATAACCACATGGGTGATAAAGCGCTTGCGCTCGCAACCAGTATTGCCTCACGGGATGACGTGCAAAGCGCATTGCAAACCAAGCAAGGGCTTGATGAGCTAAATACGCAAATAGAGCATATTCGTGAACTCACCGCAGCTAGCTTTATCGTGATTGGTGATAACAATACCCGCCGCATTGTTCACCCAGACCCCGACAAGCTAGGTAAGCCGATGGTGGGTGGTGACAGTAAAGCGGCACTGCGTGGTGAGCGTTATGTGTCGATTGCAAAAGGGAGTTTGGGCGAGTCTATTCGTGGCAAAGTCCCCGTGCTTTCAGAGCAGGGCGAAGTTATTGGCTTAGTTTCGGTTGGCTTTTTAGTGCAATCAATTGAACCGCTTATTCGTGCTCGCAGTGCTGAAATTATGCTTTGGGGTTTGTTGTTAGTAGGTTTAAGTATTTTGGCCGCGGTGTATATTGGTCAACGGGTTCGTAATGCTATTTTTGGGTTACAGCCTGACGAAATAGCACGGTTGTTCTCTGAGCAAGATGCTATTTTGAATACTGTTCGTAGCGGCATTATCGCCCTCGATCCTGAGGGTAATGTACGTAACTTAAACCAGCGTGCCTGCGAAATCCTCGGTAAACCGACCAGCTGTATTCATCAGCCACTTAAGCTTGCAGACTTACTTCCAGAACATAGCGAGTTTTTAATGCATAACCAACAGCGTCCGATTGTTGGTTTTGAATTATTTGCCGCCGATAAACGCATTGTGTTGTCGCGATATGCATTGCAAGTGCAAGGTCAGGCTGATGGCATTTTGCTGAGTATGCGCCCTGCGGATGAACTTGAATATTTATCGCAGCAATTAACCAAAGTGCAAGCCTTTGCTGAGTTATTACGAGTGCAAACGCATGATTACTCGAACAAGCTAAACTTAATTGGTGCGTTAATTCAGATGGGGCAAACGGATCAGGCGATTGAGCTAATTGGTCAAGAAAGTAAAGGCTCGCAAGCGCAGATCCATCATTTGCTCGAAAGGATCCAAGATCCGGTACTAGCAGGTTTATTGGTTGGTAAATACCATAAAGCCCGTGAATTAAACGTGATACTTGAGCTTAATCCAGATAGCTTATTAGGACCGATCACTCGTAAAGATATGCTTGAACGGGTTGTCTCGATACTTGGCAATTTGATTGATAACGCAATTGAAGCTGCTATTCGAGCTAGTGATACACGTACCCCTAAGGTTCGTGTTACGGTTGACGAAACCAGTAAAACATTATTGTTTGATGTTGAAGACAGCGGCTTTGGTTTAGGTGATGACAAGGATGTGATATTCACACCACAATACAGTTCTAAGTCAGGGGCAGAGCATGGTATTGGCCTATATTTAGTTAAAACCAACTTAGATTCGTGTCGTGGTAGTTTAGAAATAGGTGAGTCTGATCTGATGGGGGCACGCTTAAGTGTCTACATTCCAAAATAATAAAAAATGATCAGCCTATAAATAAAAGGTAAAGAACATGACTTACTCAGTTGTCATTGTTGAAGACGAAGTAGAAGTAGCCCAATTATTGGCGCAATACTTATTACTTCCTCATGGCGTTGCTGGCCAACAAGGGGCACGGCAAACTCTACGTCAGGGGCAATATCAGGTTGTTGGTATTGCAGGCAATCTTGCCACTGCGAAAGCGCTATTATCGGCGATTAATGCCGATTTAATTTTGCTCGATATTCATTTACCCGATGGCAATGGTCTTGATTTACTTAATGAATTACGCCGCGAAGAAATGAAAAGCGAAGTAATGCTATTAACCGCAGCAAAAGAAGTAGAAACACTGGAAAAAGCCATGCAACTTGGTGCCTGTGACTTCTTAGTAAAACCATTAATGCTAAATCGTTTAGATCAAGCGCTGGCGCGATTCGAAGCAAGGCAACAATGTTTGTCAGATGCCGATGAAGTAACCCAATCTATGGTCGATACTTTATTTGGATCGCAAGAACAGTTAAAAGCCCCGGTCAGGTTGCCAAAAGGGGTGGATCAGCTTACTTTGCAAAAGATCTTAAAAGCTTTTAAAGCGAATATTGGCACGGCTTTTACTGCTCAGCAAATGGGTGATTTAGTCGGCGTAAGCCGCTCAACAGCCCGTCGTTACCTTGAATACTTGCTTGAAGCTGAGCAAGTCAGTGCTGATCAGAGCTACGGAAGTATCGGGCGACCCGAGCGTTGTTATAAAATGACAAGTAGCTAATCACATCATTTAAATGCCAAATCAGCGCTAAATTAGCGATTTTAGTAGCATAAACTCACTGTTCGGCACGTTAAAAAGTGCCGCTTATCCTGAGCATAGAAAAATTTTATAAAATTGATTGCATTTTAAGCGACTTCGATGGTGATGTTCGCTTTAAGTAATGCTATACTCCCGCCGAATAATTTTTCGACTTTATTAAGAGTAAAATAATGGCAGATTTATCGAAGTACAGAAATATAGGTATTTTCGCCCACGTTGACGCGGGTAAAACTACTACCACCGAGCGTATCCTTAAGCTTACGGGTAAAATTCACAAAAGTGGTGAAACGCATGACGGTGAGTCTACTACTGACTTCATGGAACAAGAAGCTGAGCGCGGTATTACAATCCAATCAGCAGCTGTAACTTGTGAATGGAAAGGCCACCGCTTAAACGTTATCGATACTCCGGGGCACGTTGACTTCACAGTAGAAGTATACCGTTCACTTAAAGTACTAGACGGTGGTATTGGTGTATTCTGTGGTTCTGGTGGTGTTGAGCCGCAGTCAGAAACTAACTGGCGTTATGCGAACGAATCAGAAGTTGCACGTGTAATCTTCGTAAACAAACTAGACCGTATGGGTGCTGACTTCTACCGTGTAGTTGATCAAGTTAAAAAAGTACTAGGCGCAACTCCATTAGTGATGACTTTACCAATCGGTATCGAAGACCAATTCACTGGTGTAGTAGACGTACTTGAGAAAAAAGCATACGTTTGGGATGAGACAGGTCTTCCTGAAAACTACGAAGTACAAGACGTTCCAGCTGACATGGTAGACAAAGTTGACGAATACCATGAGATGCTTGTTGAGTCTGCTGTTGAGCAAGACGAAGACTTAATGATGGCTTATATGGAAGGTGAAGAGCCTTCTTTAGAAGACATCAAACGTTGTATCCGTAAAGGTACTCGTGACCTTGCGTTCTTCCCAACATACTGTGGTTCTGCATTCAAAAACAAAGGTATGCAACTAGTACTAGATGCGGTTGTAGATTACCTACCTTCGCCTACAGAAGTTGACCCACAACCTCTAACTGATCCTGAAACAGGTGAGCCTACTGGTGAAGTAGCAACTGTTTCTGCAGATGAGCCACTTAAAGCGTTAGCGTTCAAAATCATGGACGACCGTTTCGGTGCACTTACGTTCATCCGTATCTATTCTGGTCGCATGAAGAAAGGTGACACAATCCTTAACTCAGCAACTGGTAAAACAGAGCGTATCGGCCGTATGGTTGAGATGCAAGCTGACGAGCGTACTGAGCTTACTGAAGCACAAGCGGGTGACATCATCGCTGTTATTGGTATGAAGAACGTTCAAACTGGTCACACTCTTTGTGATCCTAAGCACGAATGTACACTTGAAGCGATGATCTTCCCTGATCCAGTAATCTCAATCGCTGTTGCTCCTAAAGACAAAGGCGGTAACGAGAAGATGGGTATCGCGATCGGTAAGATGGTTGCAGAAGATCCTTCATTCCAAGTTGAAACTGACGAAGATTCAGGCGAAACCATCCTTAAAGGTATGGGTGAGCTTCACTTAGATATCAAAGTAGATATCCTTAAGCGTACTTACGGCGTAGACCTAATTGTTGGTCAACCTCAGGTTGCTTACCGTGAAACTATCACGAAAGAAATCGAAGATAGCTACACGCATAAGAAACAATCTGGTGGTTCTGGTCAATTCGGTAAGATCGATTACCGCATCAAGCCAGGCGAGCAAAACTCAGGCTTCACGTTCTCTTCATCAGTTGTTGGTGGTAACGTACCTAAAGAATTCTGGCCTGCAGTTGAGAAAGGCTTCGCATCAATGATGCAAGAAGGTGTTCTAGCTGGCTTCCCAGTATTAGACGTTGAAGTTGAACTTTTCGACGGTGCTTTCCACGCAGTTGACTCATCAGCAATCGCGTTCGAAATCGCTGCTAAAGGCGCTTTCCGTCAGTCTATCCCTAAAGCGGGTGCACAACTTCTTGAGCCAATCATGAAAGTTGACGTATTCACTCCGGAAGACAACGTAGGTGATGTAATCGGTGACCTTAACCGTCGTCGTGGTATGATCAAAGACCAAGAAGCTGGCGCAATGGGCGTTCGCATCAAGGGTGATGTACCACTTTCTGAAATGTTCGGTTACATCGGCCACTTACGTACTATCACTTCTGGTCGTGGTCAGTTCTCTATGGAGTTCTCACACTACGCACCATGTCCTGCAAACGTTGCTGAAACAGTAATCGCTGCAGAAAAAGAGAAAAAAGCTGCTAAGTAATTAGCCTTTTAACTTCTTTTAAAAAACCCGCACTTGTTGCGGGTTTTTTATTGCCTAAAAATCGTAAATGTATTGTCGTAATCTTTTCGATTGCAAAATAATCACTTCTTATCTTTATAGATTAACCCATCATTCAGTCTTAAATGATTAATGTATCGGTACAAGTATCGAAATTTTAAAGTGCTTTTAACTAATGATTAGTCATTAATATTGCTGAGTATTGATTTGTACGATTTTAATACAAATTTCATTTTTCATAAATATATAACATTATTAGCAAGTTGCAAGCTAGTCTCTTTGTGCTAGTAAAAAAGTGCTTTCCTGTACCTTGTGTACCCTTTTTGCTCCATGTAAAATGGTGCCCGAATGATTTTTTTAATTATTTTGTATTAAACGTCTGCTCATTAAACTTTACAACTATAGAAATATACTCATGAAAACGATTAAGTTAAGTCCTAATTGGACTCTACAGGGAAGCAAGATAGTGCTAGCTATTCTTGTTGCATTAAGCGTTACTTTACTAGGTGCATCAATTTGGATGCTATTGTTACCTGTTCTGCTATTTATTACTCTATTAAACTTTTTAGAGCTGCGCTTCTTACATTGCTACAAGGCGGGTGTTTGTTACTCGCGAGGATTTGGAAAACGTTACATCAACGCTGAAGATATTGTCTCTGTTGAATTTAACCAAGTAGCATTCATCACAGTATTTAAAATTATTTTAGCGAATAGTAAAACACACCAGTTTATGAACTGGCAGATTGATGAGCAGCAACAGAGTGACATTGCTAAGCTCTATAAGTCAAAAGCAGGTTGTGCCATAAAGCCTAATCTGCAATGTAAAGCTTAATACTAGCAAGTCTCAATATTGCTAAATAAAGTGAACTGAAATAAAAAAGGCCGCGAAATGCGGCCTTATTCATATGCTGTGTCGTTTATTTTTTCATTCGACGACGAAGTGCAAATGGTAAAGCAAGTAAGCTTAACCAAGCAAATGAACCAGAATCATCGTCTTTTGGCTCTTCTTCTGTTTCTTCTTCAACTTCTTCAGCTACATCTTCTGCTTCATCATCAGCTTCATCGTTTGTGATGTTGATGTATAGCAGTTGTGCTTCTGATAGGTTACCAGCGCTATCTTCTGCACGGATCATCAGCGTAAGCTTGTCTTCTTCTTCGAAGTCTAGCTCTTTAGCCACTGTGATTTCACCTGCAGCACTGATTGCAATCGCATCAGCATGCTCACCTTCAATGCTAAAGCTTACTACTGGGGTGTAATCAGCATCACCATCAGAGAAAAGCAGTTGGCCAATCACAGCGCCAATTTCACTATTTTCTACGATTTCGAATGATTGACTCGCTTCGATTACTGGTGCCTGCTCTGCAGGAATAGGCTCTGCAGATTGAATATCAACAATCACTGGGTCGTGATCAGATGCGCGGTATGCATTGTCAGCGTATAGGCTAGCTTGTTGTGTCGATGACTTATACTCAAGGTTGTAGTCTAGGCTAATTGGTTCATCGGCATTGATATGCCAATCCGTAGCAGCGACAACTTTAGCAAGCATAGATTCAGAGACTAGTGCGTGGTCAAGGCTACCAATGCGGCCAGAGAAGCTATAAGAGTAACCTAATGTGTCGCCGTCTAGTTCAGCAACCGCACTCTTCAGACCTTTATCTGCGAATGCACGGATAGGATCTTCCATCGCATAAGAGTTCATATCACCGACTAGGATGATATCTTCATCTTCAACTTCAGTTGGGTAAGTTGCTAACCAATCAGCATATGCATTTGCACCCGCAACACGGATTTCATTCCAACATGCTTGACCATCGCCTAAGTCAGCATTATTACCTTCAGCGCTACCACAGCCGCCTTTAGATTTTAGGTGGGCAACGGCAACAGTGAAGATTTCTTCGCTTTCAAGAGATTGGAAGCTTTGTGCAATTGGCGGGCGATTACTGTAATCGAAAGGTTCTACTGTAGTATGAGCAGCCTTACCAACTTCAGATACTTTATTTGAGCGATAAATCAGTGCTGTTGTGATTGCATCAGTACCAATTTGGTCAACACCGAAATCAACAAATGCGTAGGTATTTTCTGCATCTTCATCATTAAGTGCAGATACTAGACTAGCAATAGCGCTATTTTCACCGAAACCGTCATTTTCGATTTCCATTAAGCCAATAACATCAGCGTTAATAGCTGTAATTGCACTAACTAATTTAGCTTCTTGGCGAATCAGCTCTTCTTCGCTATCTGCACCACGGCTAGTAGGGAAGCCTGCGCCTTGGCCATCACCATTGAAATAGTTTAATACGTTGAAGCTTGCTACACGTAGGTCTGCACCTTCGTTAAGCTCTGGTGCATCTGTACGAGGGTTAGTGGCAGTGAACTCAGGCTGTACTGTAGGGTGAATACGGTAACGGTCGAAGCTGTAACCCATTACACCAGTAATTGTATTAACAGTATCGCCTAAACGTAACGTGTTATAGGCATCAAGGCCGGTACCTGGGTAGGCAATAGGATCAAGGTTTTGCTTTGTTGAACCATCGTCGATTAAGATTTGTTTTTTCAGGTTTTCAGCTTCAACAGCATTTGCTGCATCACCTGGTAGTGCAACTTGAGTACCTTGGTATAAACGCTCAGTACCTAAGTCAACTTCACCATAGCGACCAAGACCGTAGTTGTTATTAACGACTAAAGGTTGATCTATGGTCACTAACATACCTTCGTAAGCTTCAAGGTCTGCCACGTCAGTAACTGGTAAAGAAATAGCGGTTGCGTCAGTAGATAAACCTGTCGCACAGATCTCAACCTGGCTAACATCACCTAGTTGTGTTGCGCTGTAGTATTCAGCCACGCTACCTTTAACACGCACATGGTCACCAACAGCAACGTCGGTATCTGCGAAATAAACGAATACACCTTCAGAAGTAAGTGGGTTTTCATCAATATCAGCAGCAAGTGAGCTAATGAAGAAACCTTTTAGTTGGTCATCACCTTGGAAGTCAGCTGTAACAACACCTTCAACTTCTACTTCAGTGTCTATAAGCGGGCTGTCGCCGCCTTCACCTTGAATTGCGCTGATTAAGGTTTTTTCTGCACCACACTCAAGAGGAGTAACTGGCTCTGGTTCAGGTGTTGGCTCAGTGCTCTCACCATATTGACCTATATTGCTGAAATCGTCTTGGTCGAATTGCTCCCACTCATCGCTTGGGTTAAACGCTGAGGTTGCATCAGTACGGCCTGAAGTGATTGTAGCTTTACGGCGAAGTGTTTTATTTTGTGTTGATACGCCGCCTTCATCCCATGCTGAGCCTGGATCTACGCCCAGTTGACCAAAGCTATCAACAATTGCACCGTCTTTAGTTAGCACTAATGCGTCATCACCGTTGAAATAAGTGATTGTTGATTCAGTGTCCGCGTTGGCTTTTAACTCATCTGCAGAGCCTGCATTAACAATAACGTAAGTTGCGTTTGCTGCAAGAGTACCGGTTAAAGCTAAGCTGTAATTAGGGTCTGCTAGATCGCCGTTACCATTTGAGTATAAAGAGATGGTGTAACCGTCAAGCGATAGCTCAGCACCAGAAGTGTTGTAAAGCTCTACCGCTTTATTGTTAGAGCTTCCTTCAACGTATTCAGAGATGATTAGATTGGCAGAAGCAGGTGCGCTCAGGCTTGCAATAACAAGCGCGAGCGGCGTTAATTTTGTGTTTATCATTATTTTTCCCGTGTATGTATTATAAAAGTCCCAAAATGGGACACAGTACTTTAGGAAAAATCTATGACAAATTAAATACAAAATGTTAATAAAATAGGAATAATTACCAGTTTTTAGAACATTTACTTTAGATTAGTTGTTTTTTAACCAAATAGCTGCTTGTTTTGCAAAATAAGTCAGGATGCCATCGGCGCCAGCACGTTTAAATGCTAGTAATGATTCCATGATTATTGCTTCTTCTGCAAGCCAGCCGTTATCAATGGCTGCTTTATGCATGGCATATTCACCACTTACTTGATAAGCAAAAGTGGGTATACCAAACTCATCTTTTACGCGGCGTACTACATCTAAATAAGGCATACCTGGTTTTACCATCACCATGTCTGCACCTTCTTGCAGATCGAGGGCTACTTCACGAATTGCTTCATCAGAGTTCGCAGGGTCCATTTGATAGGTCTTTTTGTCGGCACCTTTTAAGTTGCCTGCAGAACCTACCGCATCACGGAATGGGCCATAATAGCTAGAGGCGTATTTAGCAGAGTAAGCCATGATACGAGTGTGGATATGGCCTTCGGCTTCGAGTGCTTCACGAATTGCACCAATACGTCCATCCATCATGTCTGATGGTGCAACTACATCCGCACCCGCTTCGGCATGCGATAGCGCTTGTTTAACTAAAATTTCAGTTGTTACATCGTTAATCACATAACCGTCTTCATCGATAATGCCGTCTTGGCCATGAACGGTGAATGGGTCAAGTGCAACATCTGTGATCACACCTAATGTAGGAAAAGCTTCTTTAAGTGCGCGGACAGTGCGTTGTGCTAATGCATCTGGGTTATAGGCTTCTTCAGCAAGTAGAGATTTTTTGTCGCTCGGTGTTACCGGGAAAATTGCCACAGCAGGGACACCTAATTCAACAAGCTCTTTTGCTTCTTCAAGTAGTAAATCGATAGAAAGACGCTCAATGCCAGGCATAGACTCAATAGCTTCGCGGCGATTTTTACCTTCTAACACAAATACAGGAAAAATAAGATCATTAACAGTTAGTTGGTTTTCAGCCATTAGGCGACGAGAGAAGTCATCACGACGCATGCGGCGCATACGTGTATAAGGGAAAAGGTCGAGTCCTGATTGGGCCATGCTTTGTATACTCCTAGTCTGGTAGAGGATAACTCACTACGCGATTTCGACCTGTTTGCTTGGCATGATATAAGGCTTTGTCGGCATAGTCAGTGAATAAACTTGGGTTATTAATGTCTTCAGCAATTGCGCTGTAAACACCTGCACTCAAAGTAAATTTAATCGTTGTTCCGGCAACTATTATATCAGTATTTTGGGCTGCTTTGCGTATTTGTTCGGCAATTTCTAATGCACCTGCTAGTGGCGTATTAGGCAACAGCACGACAAATTCTTCGCCGCCGTAGCGCGCCACTTCATCGAGAGGTCGTTTCAGGTGCTGTTTAATGACATCGGCAGCTGATTGAATGGTTTGATCACCGGTTAAATGACCGTAGGTGTCATTAATTGCTTTGAAATGGTCAATATCTAACATGATGATGGCTAAAGGTGTTTGTTCACGTCGCGAGCGACGAATATCCATTAGTAGCTTTTTATCGAAGTAACGGCGGTTCTTGGTTTTTGTCAGCGCGTCTTCCATATTGAGTTGTTCAAGCTCTCGGTTTTTCTCTTCAAGCTCGCGTAATGTCACTTGTAACTCAAAAGTTCGCTCTTCGATATTCGCTTCAAGGTCTTGGCGAGCTTGTTCTTGCAGTTCAAGGCGCTCGCGCATTAAAGTATCTTTAGCTTTGCTCTCAGCTAAGGCATTTTGTTGTGCTGCAACTTCAGCATCGCGCTGCATCAAAAACAGTTTTATAACTGCATAGCTTAAACTTAAGCTACAAACCAAAAAGCAAATAAAGGTAAGTGAAAGCACCCCGATATTTAAATTAAACGGGTTAAATACCCCAAGTGCGCTGTAAATAATGGCGCAGAAGAAAGCGAATAGGGCGATTAGAAAAGCGCTACAAGGCTGTTTATACTCACCGTTAAACTGCTTTAGAGCAATGCCTGCAAAGATGATAAGCACCACAGGTAAACTTAATAAGCAAAGTGTAATTGCAATATGAATTGGTAAGAACCACATTATTAGGGTGACAAGCACTACGACCCACGCTAACCAATACTGAAAACGATTTAAGCGAGATTTGGCAAAGCCGAATATATAGCCTTGCAAGGGCACAAATAACGCACCACAGATAAAAAATAGAGTCGGAATAGTCAATTGTTGAAACGATGAACCGCTCGGTTGTAAGTAACGATAACCATAGCCATAAAGGTAGGCTAGCGACAACCAAAGTAAGGTAAGTAATAACCCTGTGTAGGCGAAATAGCGGCGTCTAGAAAAGCCATAAAGTACTAAATTAGTGAGTGCCAGCGATAAAATAAAACCGACTAATAAGCCGTACAATAAATTGAACTTACTTTTATGTTTTAGATATTCAGAGGGGCTCCAAAGGCTTAGGGGCACTCTTAAACCACCATTGTTTTTAACTTTGAGGAAGATTTCGGAATGGCTGGCTTTTGGAATAGTTAATGAGGCTAGCAGCGATTCATTTTTAATTTGCCGACTAGCTAAAGGAACGGCATCACCTATTTTGGTGTTAAATAACACATGCCCACCTTGCAGATGAAAGACGCTCACTTCATCGAGTAAAGGGTTATCTATCGATAATATCAGGGGGACATCATTTAATGAGGTGTTTTTTATCGATAGCTTGAGCCACAGAGGCTTTAAAGTCATGCCTAGATTTAAGGTTTCACCTCGGTTTTTAAGCCATTTTACATTAGCATTGTTAAAAGCTTGTTGTTGAGTAATAGGATCAAGGGTGTACTCAACATTTAGCGTATGTTGAGACTTAAATTGTGAGCTAACAATAAGTGGGTTAGCCAATAAATAAGGAGTAAATAAAAAAACGAAGAGTACGCCACAAAGTGACCATAGGCGCTTCATCTTAACCCTTTATGGAAAATAATTGCTGAAAGTTTAGTGTAGTTTGTTTTGCTACTTCAGTAAATTCGCAGCCTTTTAAATCAGCAATTTGCTGACACACATAAGGAAGGTTCTGAGGTTCATTGCGACGAGATTTCGGTCTTGGTCTAATATTTCTTGGCATTAAAAAAGGCGCATCAGTCTCGATTAACAAGCGATTTAAAGGGATGGATGGCACTAAGGCTTGTAATTGCTCACCGCGGCGCTCATCGCAGACCCAGCCCGTAACACCGATATAAAGCCCCATTGCTAGGTAACTTTTGAGCGCTTTTTCATCCCCCGTAAAACAGTGCAATACGCCTCGTACTTTGAAGTCACTTAAAATTGCGAGCATATCTTCACTAGCATCTCGCTCATGCAAATACACTGGCATATTCAGCTGCTCAGCTAGCTGCAGTTGGCGTCTAAAAACGCTGCGCTGAACGTCCCGAGGAGAAAAGTCACGATTGTAATCGAGGCCACATTCACCAATAGCAACTACTTCATGGTTTTGGCTAAGCACTGTTAAGTGTTTTTCAAGGTGGTCATCTGCGGTTTTTGCATCATGAGGGTGAACCCCCGCAGTGCAAAATTGCTTAAATTGTTTGGCGAGGTTAAGAGAGGCTTGGCTACTTTGTAGATCGCAGCCGATAAGAAGCAGCTGCGTTACATTTGCCTCAGCGGCACGTTGTAACACAGCTTCATGAATATCATCAAATTGATGATTGCTTAAGTTGACGCCAGCATCAACCAGCGAAATGCTCATTAGTTAGTGCGCTTTACACGGATCGAACGGTTTTGACCTTCAATTTTTAAAAGGAAAGAATTGAAAACGCCACGTTCAATAACGACAACATCTTGTTCTTTTAGACGCAAGCTATCAGAACCAACTTGACGCCACTGCTGACCATTTTCAAGTTCGATGATGAGTTCACCGTAAGGGGCTTTTTTCACGCTTTTTACAATAGCGCTAATTTGGTCATCGTTTAATTTTGTAGCTTCTTGGTGCTCTAGACCAAAGTTCTCATTTTTTGTTCTTACGATTTGTTCATTTGTTGCTCCTGCTGCGGCAACAGGTGCTGAGGAAGCAGCTGTAGCTGAGCTTGCAACAGGTTGTTCTATTTGTTTTTTTGTCGCAGGCTTTGATAGTGATTTACCTGCCATCACGTTGTCGTAACAAAGTAAGCGGTTAAAATCATTTTCAACAAAAGTACACGCTTGTAGTGCTTGTAAGTTAACTTCGTTTGCTTGTGCAGTGCCAGTAATCGTTAACAGTGTAACGAATGGAATGAGTTGTTTTTTCATTTATTCCTCTGATTCCTGTTGAGGTTTGGCGGTATAAAATGCAGCCAAAATTAAACCTAATTCAAATAATAACAGCATGGGTAATGCTAGTAATGTTTGTGACAGTACATCAGGAGGTGTTAAGAGCATGGCAACCACAAATACACCAACCACGATATAAGGTCGTTTTTCTTTTAAACTTTTTGTTGTTGTTGCGCCACTCCAGCATAACAGCATGATGGCAACTGGTATTTCAAAGGCAATACCAAAAGCAAAAAATAGCTTTAAAGCAAAACTTAAGTAGCTACTAATATCAGGCGCTAATGTCATCATATCAGGGCCGGTGTTAGTGAAAAACCCTAAAATAATGGGTAGCACCACAAAGTAGCAAAATGCGATACCACTATAAAATAGCAAAATGCTAGAGGCCAAAATTGGCATTAGCATACGCTTTTCATGTTGATACAAGCCAGGTGCTATAAAGCTCCAAACTTGGTGCAGTATCATAGGAATAGCAGCAAATAACGCCACAAATAAGGTGAGTTTAAACGGTGCAAAAAAAGGTGCCGTTACATCCGTTGCGATCATGGTGGCAGTGCTAGGCAAGTTTGCAATAAGTGGTGCTGCAACAAAGCTATATATATCGTTGGCAAAGTACACCAAGGCGATAAATATTAGCAAAATGCTTAACAAAGCTTTCATGAGTCGATTTCGTAACTCAATTAAGTGGCCAACAAAGCCTGTGTGAGCTTGCTCGGTCATAGTTTACTATTCATCATCATTGTTATTGACCACAAAAGCAGAGATTAAATTCACTTTTTTTCGTCATTATTGTTACTTTCTGCTTTTTCAGGCGTGTCTTTTTTGTAACTGTGGGTGACTGACTGAGCAGCCTTTTGAAGTTCGTTTACAGAGTCTTGCAGATCTGGAGATAGTTCTTGCAAGTTTTGTTGCTCTGCTTTTTTTAAGTTTTCGTGAAGCTCATGGATACGGAGTTCTTCGTTCACTTCTGCTTTCACTGAGTTGGCGACTGACTTTAAGGTTTTTACCCAGCGGCTAACCGTGCGAATTGCCACAGGCAAGCGCTCTGGACCTAATACAATTAGACCCACGATCAGTACGACAACAAGTTCCCACATCCCCATGTTGATTAAGCCTTATGGTCGTCTTTGCTTTTCTCTACGGTTTCTTTGTTTTGCGTGTTAGAAGCTTGTTCTATTTGCTCGCTTTTAGCGCTAGCTTGGTCATCATCAGACACGGCTTTTTTAAAGCCTTTTACTGCGCTACCTAAATCACCGCCGATGCCACGAAGTTTTTTTGTGCCAAATAACAAAACGATGATTGCTAAAATAATGATTAATTGCCAAATACTGATACCACCAAAACCCATGGGTTACTCCGTTTTTTATCAAATTTTTTGAATAGACTTGTCTCGATTATACTCACCAAAACATAAATAGCACTTAGTTTATGCGCTACGCCATGCTGCGATAAAGCCTGCTACAGCAAAGCCTGCGGTAATTGCACTGGCGACTAAGTCATGCTGTAAATAACATAAGCCTGAAACAATCAAACAGCTACCCGCAAAGATGCTAAGTAACAAAGGTTTAGCTGATTGCGGCGCTGGCAATTTTACAGGTTGTTGCTGACGTTTTAAGTTTTGATAAATTAAATCAGGTAATTCAGGCATTTTTTCTGCCCAAAATGGCAAGTTCGCATACATTTTTTTCATTACTGCAAGCGGACCAACTTGTTCTTTGACCCAATCTTCTAGAAAAGGTTTAGCGGTTTTCCATAAATCAAGCTGCGGATACAGTTGTCTGCCAAGGCCTTCAACATACAACAGCGTCTTTTGCAGTAACACTAATTGCGGTTGAACTTGCATATTAAAGCGACGAGCCGTATTAAACAGGTTTACTAACACATGGCCAAACGAGATTTCGGCAAGCGGTTTATTGAAAATGGGTTCGCAAACCGTACGAATCGCAAACTCAAACTCTTCAATACTGGTATCGGCTGGCACCCAGCCAGAATCTACGTGTAGCTGTGCTACTTGGCGGTAATCACGGTTGAAGAAGGCAATAAAGTTCTCTGCTAAATAGCGTTTATCTTCACGGTTAAGGGTGCCGACAATGCCGCAATCAATGCCGATGTATTTTGGATTATGAGGGTTTTCACGAGACACGAAGATATTACCCGGGTGCATATCAGCGTGGAAGAAACTATCGCGGAATACTTGCGTGAAAAACACTTCGACACCGCGCTCAGCTAGCAGCTGCATATTGGTATTTTGTGCCAGCAATGCTTCGGTATCAGATACTGGAATACCGTAAATTCGCTCCATTACTAATACGTTACTGCGGCTGTAGTCGCTGTAAACAAAAGGAATGTAGAGCGAATCTGAGTCTTCAAAGTTACGGCGTAGCTGAATTGCATTCGCCCCTTCGCGCATTAAGTCGAGCTCATCGAGCAAGGTTTTTTTGTACTCGTTTACTACCTCAATAGGGCGTAAACGTTTCGCTTCTTTTAATAACTTAGCCACTAAGCGTGCGACTTTTTGCATTAGCATTAAGTCGGCATCAATTTGCTCTTTAATGTTAGGGCGAATGACCTTAATCACTGCATCTTGTGGTGCGCCATGCTCATCAATTAAGGTTGCCGTGTGGACTTGTGCAATCGAGGCTGATGCTAAAGGTGTTTGCGAAAAATCACTAAACAATTCACTAATATCATTAATACCCAGCGCCTTTTCAATAAGCTGCTGGGCAAGTTCACCTTCAAAAGGTTCAACCTGATCTTGTAGTAGTGCAAGCTCTAAAGCGACATCATGAGGGAGTAAATCACGGCGTGTTGAAAGCATTTGGCCAAACTTGATCCATACAGGGCCAAGCTCTTGCAGAGCAAGTCGTAAGCGCATACCTGCAGGTTTATCTTTATGTTGGTTACGTAACCAAAATAAGCTGCCACGGGCGAGTTTGGCAAACCAAGGCACTCGTTTACGTGGAATTAATTCGTCTAAGCCATAGCTCAGGAGTGTTTTAGTGATGTAATAAAGGCGAGCAGACGACACACAAGTTCCTTAGCGCATTAGCGAGACTGTAACAGCGCGTTAATTCGCATCTCTAACTGAGATACTTGGCTTTTTAATTGGCGATTTTGCTGTTTAAATTCAGCAAGTTCTAATGGGTGAATGGTCACTGATAGCTCATCTTGGCAAAGTGTTGTTAGGGTATTTTCTAACTTACTTTTTGTTTGTGAACCACGACGTTTTAGGGCTTGGAAAGAAAGCCATAACTGCTGGGCTGGCGCATCGCCAATGTACCGAGAAAAATGTTCTGGCCAATCAATATCAAGCTCAGCAAAGGCATTACTGAAACCTTGCGCAAGATTTAAATCGCCTTGTAGGTCAAGCTTATCTTGGCGAATGAGTTGCGTCAGCATTGATGGATCTTTAAGGGCCAACAAGGTGTTAATATCGGCGCTGATCATGCAGTCAAAACTGCGCTCTTGCGTGCTGTATAAGTGAATTTGCTCGTCGCTGTAAACGCACAAAATGGATTGTTGCCAATCACGAACTTCAATCAGCAGCTGTTTATCAGCAATTGCTGCAAGCTTGCCCTTTAACTGGGTGTCTAGCGGCAGCAATTGATTAATGATTCGTTCGACGAGTGATAACAGAGCGTTTGCTAACATCGCGTTACCTACTTACTTTACAGAATTTCTAGTATTTAAAACCACGGTGAAGGGCAACAATACCGCCAGTTAGATTTTGATAGCTCGTTTGTTCAAAACCGGCATCATCCATCATCCCTTTCAATGTTTCTTGGTCTGGATGCATACGGATTGATTCAGCAAGGTATTGGTAAGACTCGCTGTCATTTGCCACTAACTGACCCATCTTAGGTAAGATATTGAATGAATAGAAGTCGTAGGCTTTGCTTAGCGCTTCGTGTTCTGGTTTCGAGAACTCAAGTACAAGTAAGCGGCCACCTGGTTTAAGAATACGATACATTGAACGCAGAGCTTTATCTTTATCGGTCACGTTACGAAGACCAAAGGCAATCGTAATTAAATCAAAGCTGTTGTCAGGAAATGGCAATGCTTCGGCATTCATTTGTACATATTCAATATTGCCAACACGACCAAGATTACGCAGTTTCTCGCGGCCAACTTTCAGCATTGAAGAGTTGATATCGCCTAAGATAACTTGACCTGTTTCACCAACTAACTGACTAAATTTAGCGGTCAAATCACCTGTACCGCCAGCAAGGTCTAATACATAGTGACCTTTACGAACACCAGAACTTGCAATAGTTTGGCGTTTCCATAAACGATGAATACCGAACGACATAAGATCATTCATTACGTCATACTTTGCAGCGACTGAGTGGAATACATCTGCAACCATTGATGCTTTGTCGTTTTCAGCAACGGTTTTATAGCCAAAATGCGTGGTCTTTTCTTGATTCTCGTTCATGATTAATCTCTATCGTGGCAATAAAGACTAGTGTACTTGATTGTAGCTGTGGGGTGCAATTTGATTATAACTAAATCATCAGATTAGCATGGCTTTTCATGACTTAGCGCAGTTTTGAACTTTATTGGCCGGCAATAAAACTACTTTGTCCAAGTGACTTGGCTTTAGCGGCTGCTAAAGAGGCTTTACGAGCTAAACTGTTAAAGTCACCATCGCCTTCATGTTTAGCGATACCTAGGGCCAAGGTGATAGCAGGAAGTTTGGTGCCATTTTTTGAGCTGACAAAGCGCAGTTTTTCTACGCCATTTCGTACTTTTTCGGCAATTAAGTTTGCAGTTTCAGGCTCTATATCAGCAAGTAAGATGGTAAATTCATCTTTACTTGTGCGCCCAGGTAAACCGCTTTCTTGTACGTATTTTTGCACTTGCTTGGCGACTTTACTTAAAATGACTTCACCAATTACATCGCCATAGTTTTCAATAAAATGGTTTAAGTTCTCAATGTGAATGGAGATAGCACAAACCGCTTTATTTTGACCGACCCAGAGTTGGGTTTGTTGATTCAAATAGTGGCGCTTATATAAGCCAGTTTGTTGGTCGGTAATGTGTTGTTTGCGTAATTGAGTGAGTTGTTTTTGAGTTTTTTCTTGCAGCGATTTGGCTTTTGCTATTTCTTGCTTAAATTGACGATGCTGGCTGAGCAGTACTTCTGATTGTTTACTGAGCATTTTTAATGCGTGACGCGTTTGCTCAATATTGTTTTCATCGATTGAATGCACACAGTCACTAACTTGATCAGCAAAGCGGACAATATTTTGTTCGTTATTGCTAGCATTACGCGAAAGAGTGTTAATTACTGAGTCAACGTTGCGAACAATGGCGGTTTTCATTTTATGGCCTTGCTCAATAAAATCGAAATAAAGCTGTTCTACATAGACACAATCGATGGTTTTTCTTTGTGCGATGGCACGGTCAATAGCGGCGTTAAGTTTTGGGTTAGACTGACTGACGTAGGTGTAAACAACTTGGTAGTTAAGTGGTGACGGCGGTAATGCATGATGTTCTAAAAAGATACATACCTTTGTCATTTTTTCTTGAGCAATAGCCATGGGATCATGGAACATCATTTTTCAATACCACTAAATACGCATATCAACCAATTAATCATCTCTTCCGTAAAGTTTATTTGCTTCCAAGCATAAATACCGAGTCTACAGTAATCAGTAATCAGTAATCAGTCTATTTAAAAGCAAAATCGCTAATTTTGGAACTTAAATTTGTTTCGTTTGTGTCTATTAGCTGATTTTCTCAACAACTTTAACAAGTGTAATTAAAAATTGCTTAAACCTTGCTCATTCTTATTTACACAACGCTGTTAATTTGAGCGTATTTAACCTGAGCTTGGTCGCATTTGCTTGGGTTTTAGCCAGTGCTGCGCTACTTTAGCGATACTGATTAAAACTAAAAAGAATGCTATGAAACAAACACTGTCGCGAACTTTAAACCGTTCTGTTATTGCGGTTGCTTTAGCTTGTACTTTAAGCGCTTGCCAAGTAACAAATATTGATGCTGATCAGCAATTTACTCAAGTAGCCGAAAATATTGTTAATTACCGCCAAAGCATCAGCCCTTATGGTAAAGAAAATGGCGTTGATGGTTATTTATTAGAAAATCTATCGGCTGAATTTTTAGAACAAAAATACAAGAAGAATACTGAGCTACTTGCCGAGCTAGACGCTATCGACCGTGATAAGTTATCGGAAGAAAATCGCATTAACCTGACTATTTTGCGTGGCCAAGTGCAAAATAGTGTCGATGAATATGTGTTTAATGCGCACTATATGCCGCTGACATCTGAGTATGGCTTCCATTCTAGCCTATCATTTATGATATCAAGTTCAGATTACACAAAACCACAAGATTACCAGCTATATCTTGCTAAATTACAGCAAATTCCCCGCTATTTTTCGCAAAATATCGGCTGGATGCGTAAAGGTCTTGAAGTAGGTTTAACCCAACCAAAGGCTGTTTTAGAAGGCTATCAAGACTCAATCACGGCTTATATTGTTGATGATGCGACACAGTCTGAATTTTACAAACCATTTTTAAATAACACGGCAGGTTTAAGTGATAGCGAGTTTGCAGCGATACAAAAGCAAGCGCAAACCATTATCAAAGAACAAGTTATTCCGGCATATCAAGGTTACTTAACTTTCTTTAACAATGAGTATCAACCGGGTGCACGTACAGATATTGGTATTTCAAGTACGCCGAATGGCAAAGCGTTTTACGAAAATCGCGCTAAGTACTACACCACCACAGATATGACGCCAAAAGAAATCCATGAACTGGGTTTACAAGAAGTTGCGCGTATTCGTGCAGAAATGGAAAAAATTATCGAGAAAGTAGGCTTTGAAGGCTCGTTTGCTGATTTTGTGCACTTTTTACGTACTGATCCGCAATTTTACGCAAAAACACCAAAAGATTTGCTAAAAGAAGCGTCTTACATCGCCAAGAAAATGGATGCGCAGTTACCTAAGTTATTCCACACCTTGCCAAGAATGCCGTATGGTGTTGCGCCAGTGCCAGAGAGTATTGCCCCTAAATATACAACCGGCCGTTACTCAGGTTCTCGCCGTGATGACCAAGCAGGTTATTACTGGGTTAATACCTATGCGCTAGATAAGCGCCCGTTGTATGTTCTTGAAGCATTAACTTTGCACGAAGCTGTACCAGGGCATCATTTACAAATTTCACTTAATGCAGAACTTGAGTCATTACCAAGTTATCGCCGTAATGCATATTTGTCGGCATTTGGTGAAGGTTGGGGCTTATATTCGGAGTTTTTAGGTATCGAGGCGGGCTTTTATCAAGACCCATACAGTGATTTTGGTCGTTTAACCTATGAAATGTGGCGAGCCGCGCGTTTAGTGGTTGATACAGGTATGCATATGTATGGCTGGAGCCGCGAACGGGCAATGAAATTCATGAGCGAAAACACCGCGCTTTCATTACATAACGTGAAGACCGAAACTGACCGTTATATTTCATGGCCTGCACAAGCGTTGTCATACAAAATTGGTGAGCTAACAATTAAACGTTTACGCCACGAAGCTGAGCAAGCACTTGGTCAAGATTTCGATATTCGCGAATTCCACCATCAAATATTACGTCATGGCTCAGTGCCAATGTCAGTGCTTGAAGAGCAAATTCAACTTTATATTAAAGCTGAATTAGCCAAACGAGCAGCATAGCGGCATAAAAGAAACGAAAAGGCGTGACTTACATCACGCCTTTTTTGTTTATTGCACGTAATATAAACACCTTATATGCTTTGAAGGATGTCATTTCACAAAGGGGCCTTGGATGAGTGATTTTATAATTTTTAGTATCGATGTTTTTGCCAGCTTGTTTATTTTTGCACTCGGCATAGGTTTGCTGGTGATTGTGTGCTTTTACATTAGTGATGTGACGCAATCTAAGCAGGCGATTCGCCGTAATTACCCGGTGATCGGCCGCTTTCGTTATTTTTTTGAACGCCAAGGTGAATTCTTCAGACAATACTTTTTTGCCATGGATAGGGAAGAGCTACCATTTAATCGTGCTGAGCGAAGCTGGGTTTACCGCGCTGCAAAAAATGTTGACCGTACTACGGCCTTTGGTTCAACCCAAAGTCTTGAAGCAACGGGAACGGTGATGTTTATGAACTGTGCGTTCCCAACTTTAGATGAAGATGCACTCGATCCGAGCGAAGTTACGTTAGGGCCTTATTGCCAAGCTCCTTATACAACAAACTCGTTATTTAATATTTCTGGCATGAGCTTTGGTGCCTTATCTAAGCCCGCTGTTCGCGCACTATCGCGAGGTGCAAAGTTAGCGGGTTGTTGGATGAATACCGGTGAAGGAGGGCTCAGCCCTTACCATCTTGAAGGTGGCGCTGATATTGTGTTTCAGATTGGCACGGCAAAATATGGTGTACGAGATGAGCACGGTAAATTAAGCACCGAAAAACTCAAAGCGATTGCTGAGCACGAACAAGTTAAAATGTTCGAAATTAAAATGAGTCAAGGTGCTAAACCCGGTAAAGGAGGTATGTTACCAGGGCGCAAAGTGACTGCTGAAATTGCAAAAATTCGGGGTATTCCTGAAGGGCATGACTCTATTAGTCCAAATGGTCATCCAGAGATTAAATGCCCAGCAGATTTACTCGATATGATTGAAACGGTACGCAGTACCACAGGTAAACCAACCGGTTTTAAAGCGGTGATTGGTGAATACACTTGGCTCGAAACCTTGTTCAGTGAAATCAATAACCGAGGCATTGAATCTGCTCCTGACTTTATCACTATAGATAGTGCCGACGGTGGAACGGGCGCTGCCCCTCAACCCTTGATGGATTCAGTTGGTTTACCGCTACGAGAGAGCCTGCCTTTGGTTGTTGATCTGCTAAAAAAACATGGTCTCAGAGAACGAGTGAAAGTGATTGCGTCGGGTAAGCTAATCGTACCGTCAAAAGTGGCTTGGGCACTTGCATTGGGTGCTGATTTTATTGTGTCGGCGCGTGGTCATATGTTTTCGCTTGGTTGTATTCAGGCTCTACAATGTAATAAAGATACCTGCCCGACCGGTATTACGACTCATAATGAACGCTTACAGCGAGGCCTCGATGTGACCGATAAGGCACAACGTGTCGCCAATTATAATAAGTTTATTCATTATGGTGCAGGGCTGATTGCTCACTCATGTGGTGTATCAAGTGCCCGCGAGTTAGCTCGCCAGCATGTGCGAGTGGTACAAGAAAATGGTTTATCAGAGCCGCTCGATAAAATGTATGAGCACTACAATAAATAATCTAGTTGAATAATTAAAAGGCGCGTTAAGCGCCTTTTTACTTTTTGCTAGTTAATTTAATAAACTGATTAACAACGAAAAGAACTCGTCTTTATTGTTACAGCTTGTGGCATTAAGCATCAGTTGCTCGCCAAGTACGAGTGTTTGCTGTTGTACTGCTAAACGAGCTTGTGCATCTTCAATACCGTCTATATCTGCAACATGGGCTAAACCAATAGTACGGCGAATAAGTTCAGCGCCACAGTAGCCAATCGCATCACGCAATACGTGTTGTAAGTAATCTTCGCTAAAGGTGCGGTTTGCAAAGCTAATATCAGTTGCTTCGCTGCTTGCTAGGTTTAACCAATGTTGCTCAAATTGGCTATAACAGTCTTGTAAGCAGGTTAATAAATGAGTTTGATACTGACGGCGCTTTGCTTGCTCTGTAATACGGGCGTTTTGGGCACAGTAATTTAGAAGCAAGTTACCCATAAATGAGCCGATATCAAAGCCAACAGGGCCAAAAAAGCCGAACTCTGGGTCGATCATTTTAGTGGTTTTGCTATCAACAAAAATGCTGCCACTATGCATATCGCCATGCAATAAAGTTTGTGGGCAAGATAAAAATTTAGCTTTTAATTTCGCTGCGGCCAGTTTTAAAGCATCATTATTACGAATACTTTCGACGTGCTCATTAAGCTCAGTTGGGAAATTATTGCGCTCATGCTCAATGTACGGATCAGTAAAGAATAAGTCTTCTGTGATCTTACATAAATCAGGATTAATAAATTGACTGACTTTGGCTTTTTTATCTTCAGCAGATAAGTAAAAGTCTGAGTTATAAAAGCCTGTTCGGCTTAAGTAGAGCGCAACATGGCTGGCCAATAATGGAAATTGCTCTGCGTTGATTTGTGCGCCACGTAAAATTTGTAACTCACCTAAATCTTCTAACACCGTTAATGCCAGCTCTACATTGTGATGCAATATCGCCACGGTATGCTCTGGGCATAACTTACCATGATTAATCAATACTTCAGCTTCGATTCTGGCGCGGTCTAACGATAATGGCCATGACTCACCTACGCAGCGGGCATAAGGCAGTGCTTGCTTTAGAATTACACTGTTGTTGTGCTGATCAGCAACCCGAAAAACTAAGTTTAAGTTTCCGTCTCCAAACTCGTATGCAGTCAGTGCTGCATCAGCAGGGAAGACTGAAATTAGTTCACTTTTAACAAGTTCTTTAATGTAATCAACAGCATGAACTGCATTAAAGGCAGTGTATTTAGCCATGGCTCTATCTCGTAATACAATTAACTTTGAGCATTCTATACCTGTAACCGTTTAGATGTCCATACATCTAGCTTGTTAGTTGTCAAAACTGATGTAAAATAACTATTCACATAAATTAGTTATTCATTAGTTATTCGGATTCAGTATGCAAGATCTCATCGCCAGCAGTATTAAATATCAGCAAGGTACGCTAACCGTGCTTGATCAGTATTTGTTGCCACATCAACAGCATTGGCATGTATGTAACGATGTTGAAACGATGAAAGATTTGATTTTGACTTTGAAAATCCGGGGAGCGCCTTTAATCGGCTTAGGTGCGAGCTTATTGGTTGCACACCTAGCTGAGCAAGGCATAAGTCAATCAGCACTTGCGGTTGCTATAGGTGAGCTTGAAGCAACACGCCCAACAGCGGTAAACCTTATGCACTGCATGGCCAAGTTACGCGTAGCGCTTGCAGAGACTGACTTTGTAACTGCTGTTGTCGCGACTGCTGAGCAGTTATTTAAAGAAGATATTGCCCTTTGCGATAGCATGGCAGAACGTGGTGCTGCTTTGGTTGATAAAGGCGATAACATTTTAACCCACTGTAATACCGGTGCTTTAGCGACTGCGGGTGTCGGCACTGCATTAGGGGTTATTTATAAAGCTCAGCAACGCCATGGTGACATTCATGTTTGGGTTGATGAAACAAGGCCGTTACTGCAAGGCGGCCGCTTAACGGCTTTTGAGCTTGAGCGCTGGCAAATTCCTTATACCTTGATTTGCGATAACATGGCGGCGATTTTAATGGCTGCGGGCAAAGTAGATAAAATATTTGTAGGGGCAGACCGTATTGCTGCAAACGGTGATTTCGCCAATAAAGTCGGCACTTATAATCTCGCTGTGTTAGCGCATTTCCATAACATTCCATTTTATGTCGTTGCGCCACTTACGACACTTGATACACAAACGTTGTGTGGTGCAGATATCGAAATTGAGCAACGCAGTCCTAATGAAGTGCGCGGTGTTAGTGGTAGTTTTGGTGAAGCGATGTGGGCACCGACTAACGCGAAGGTTTATAACCCGGCATTTGATGTGACACCGGCGAGCCTAGTCACAGGCTGGGTGCTCGATAGCGGCGTTTATAACCAGTCCGATATCGAGCAAGGTATTCTAAAACAGTTAAAGTCGTAAATTACTCTGCGCTTTTTTTAGTGTAGAGCTCAATGCTATTTTGATTGTTGGCAGTTAAGAAGGTCACTGCCAGCTTGTCGTTTTTAGCATCAAGGCGCGATATATAGTGAGAAGGCTTCATTTGAAGTACTGACTCAACGCCCTGCATTGTGGCTAAATTAATGCTGAAAACTTCAGTATCAGTGGCGATATACAAACTATGTAGGTTACTTGCCATCGACACAATAGAAGGCTTTAACTCAGTTAGTTTGTCTGGTGTAGTCAGCTCACTATAGGTGTTGTTATCGCTGTCTAAAAGCAGGTATTTATCGTATTTAGAATGCACAATCAGCTGTGTATCGTCATACCATGCAATAGCTAGGGGTGTATCTATAGTGCTTTTAATCACTTCATCGCTGTGGCGATGTAACTCATTGTTTTTGAATTAAGGTCAAAGACTGCGGCATCTTTATCGTGAAGGTCAGTACTGATCAACACACTTTCTTTGCTTAAAGGGTAAGCATAATTTGCTCGTTTTACTGGCGCTGTTATAGCGGGTTGTCGACTCATACTATCAAAAGAGAATGATTCAATAGTTGAGGTGCCGCGGCTATACCAAATTAGTGAGTTGGTCTGCTCATCATATGTGGCTACCTATGCACGGTAATCGTTGGTAGTTAAAAGCTTTAACGAGCTGCCATCTAAATTGGCCATGTATATCTCTACTTGGCCAACATTATGGCGCTCAAAGATGATGCGGCTCGGGTTTTTTATATTTGTAAATTAAAGGCTGTTTTTTGCAACATATAGCCAAGCTTGGTTGTTACATTGGAATGTTTCTGCAATTCGCTGATAATCATCTACTTCGTAAGTATCTGCCTGAGCAAGCTCTTGTTCGGTGATTAAATAAATAGTGCCATTAACAATATCAGTTTGTTTGCCTGTTTTGATTAAAGCCGGGTGAAAGCGTTGACCACTACTTTTAAGTACGGCTTCGTCGGTGATCTCGACTTCACCAATGACATACCCAGTTAGCGTAGCAGGTTGACCTTCGAGCAAACGCCCGAAGGTATCAAGCTGAACCTGCGGGTACTGTAAAGTACCGTAAGAGAATAGCTTTTCCATGTTAGTCCAGCAGTGGGAAGTTGGTAGCAATAGTTGACCCAGTGCTTTTAGCGACCCAACCTTCGGTATTATTGAATAAGCGAATTGCTGTGAATTCAGGGTCGTTGCCCATATCAAACCAATGTGGTGTGAGTTCTGGTACTGAAATTAGGTCGCCCTGTTGGCACAGCACTTGATACACTTTATCGCCTAAGTGTAAACAAAATAAACCTTGGCCTTTCACAAAAAAACGAACTTCATCTTCGCTATGTGTATGTTCAAATAAGAACTTGCTGCGTAATTCGCTTGCATTTGGATTACCTTTAGCAAGCGAAATAACGTCCACTGTTTGATAGCCCCCTTCAGCTTTTAAGCGCTCTATATCTTTAGCATAAGCTGTTAAAATTGCGTCATGACTGGTCTCTTGGTCAATCTGTGCTGTTGCTTGCCATTGCTCAAAGCGAACGCCAACTGTTTTTAGTTCATTGGCAATCGCGTTTAAGTCTTCACTGTGAAACAGTATGTCGTTTGCGTTGTTATCGTTATAAATAGTTAATTGGCTCATGCTAAAAGCTCCGCACTAAATGCTGTGAAATCGTTAATGTATGGGTGAGCGTCGCTTACTGCTTGGCCATCGCGAACAAGGTGCAAAGTACCAAGACCAGCAGCTTTGGCAGCATCAAGCTCTGCCACCACATCGCTTAAAAACAATACTTCGGCAGCGTCAAATGGCAGCTCGGCGATAATATTCTCATAAGAGCTTTGCTGTTGTTTTGCACCGACTTTGGTGTCGAAGTAATCACTAAATAAAGGTCTAACATCACCGTAGTCAGAAAATTCAAAAATCAGGTGTTGGGCTTTTACTGAGCCTGATGAGTAGACATATAAACTTTTACCAGCTTGTTTTTGGAGTTGTAAAAAGTCATAAGCATCTGGGTAAAGGTGGCCAGTAAAATCACCATTTTCGTAGCCTGTTTGCCAAATTAACCCTTGTAACTGCTTAAGTGGGGTAATTTTTTGATCCGTTTCAATCCAATGAATTAAATGGCTAATAACCGTGTCGATATCGGCTTCTGGTTGCTCTATATGTGCCTTAACAGCCTCAATTTGGGCTGCTACTTCTGGGTCACTTTGATGTGACTTTACAAACTCAGGTAATTGCCCTGCCGCGTAAGGAAATAATACGTCTTTAACAAAAGAAATGCGGGTAATTGTGCCTTCAATATCGGTTAAAATTGCTTTGATCATGGCTGAACTCCAGCTTGAATACCTTCTAGTTTTAGGCGCTCAAGCTCACAGCTAAATAGGAACTCTAATCCTTCTAAATGGCGAAGTACTTCTTTGATATCTCGGCCAACGACATATAAACCATGGCCACGAATTAATACGGCATGCTCAATAGGGGTGTGAAGGTGATGATCACTGACCAGTAAGGTTAAGCGGTCAATGTCTTGGTCATTATCAAAAATTGGAATACTTAGCGTATCTAAATGCGATTTAACACCACTTAAAGATTTTTGCATTTCGTAGCCATGTAAATTGATAGCGTGGCCTTTGATCACTCGCGATAACACGGTTGCTGCAACAGAATGGGTATGCAAAACAAATTTAGCTGATGGGATCAGCTTATACATATTCAAATGTAGCTCAGTTTCAGCTGATGGATTGCCAGAGCCTTTAGTACGATTGCCTTCATGATCAAATTCAATAAATGCATGAGTGCCGAGTTGACCTTTATCGAAGCCACTTGCTGTGACGACATAACCGCTTGCAGTGCGGGCTGAAAAGTTACCACCAGTAGCAGGGACCCAGCCACGTTGGCTTACCCATTTACCAGCTTCAATTAGTTCTGAAATAGCGGTATTGTTATGCATATATTCCTCGACATTCTAAAAGTTATTTAGACGGCTATACATCTGTTTTAAGCAATGATAGCATCGCTTCGGGCGCAAAACCATCTTTAAGGAACCTCTGTGTTTGAAAGTAAATTGCCGAATTTAGGCACCAGTATTTTTAGTCAAATGACCGCTCTAGCAAATAAGCACCAAGCGCTTAATTTATCTCAGGGTTTTCCTGAATTTGATGCACCAGAATTACTAAAAAAACAGCTCAATCATTATGTACTTGAGGGGGTAAATCAATATGCGCCTTCAAGTGGGGTTACAAAGCTACAACAGCAAATAGCGGCTTTGATTGCTAGAAAATACCATAACAACATAAATTACGAGCAACAAGTTACCGTCACCTCAGGGGCAACAGAGGCATTATTCGTAGCAATTCAAGCGCTTGTTAAAGAGGGTGATGAAGTTGTGGTATTTGACCCCGCGTATGACTCGTATCAACCGGCAATTGAGCTTGCTGGCGGTCGCTCAGTTCATGTTGCTTTGCATGCGCCAGACTACAAAATCGATTGGCAAGCTGTAGCTGATGTTATAACAGACAAAACACGTGTCATCATCAACACGCCACATAACCCAAGCGGTAAAATCTTTAAAACAGAAGATATTAATGCCCTTAAAGCGCTTGTTACTAAGCATGATTTATATGTAATTAGCGATGAAGTGTATGAGCACATTACCTTTGATGGCGCTTTGCATTTAAGTGCGCTGACCGACCCTGAGTTATTTGCACGCAGTTTTGTGATCTCAAGCTTTGGCAAAACTTTTCATAGCACCGGCTGGAAGATGGGTTATTGTGCTGCACCCGCTCAGCTCATGGTGGAGTTTCGTAAAATTCACCAATATGTGACTTTTTCAAGCTTTACGCCTGCCCAGCATGCACTAGCCGATATGCTCGAGTTAGAGCCAGAACATGTTGATGAACTTAGTGGTTTTTATCAACAAAAACGCGACTTGCTCAGCGAAGCATTAGCACAAAGCCGCTTTAAAATATTACCAAGTGAAGGCACCTACTTTTTATTACTCGATTACAGTGATGTGTCTGATCTTGATGATGTTGAGTTTTGCCAATGGTTGGTTGAGCAAGCGGGTGTTGCAGCTGTACCACTCAGTGTGTTTTATAACAGTGCAAGCTGCGACAAAGTGATTCGTTTATGTTTTGCTAAAAATGATGACACATTAAAATGTGCCGCGGAGATTTTATGCCAACTTTAACCTTAGCTTTAGTGCAGTCATCACTGCATTGGCTTGATAAAAGCGCCAACCTTGCGCACTTTACAGAGCAGCTTAACAGTTTAAACGAGCAAGTTGATATAATTGTCTTGCCAGAAACATTTGCCACCGGTTTTGCGATTAATCTAGATTGCAGCGAACCAGAACAAGGCGAGGTACTTAGCTGGTTAGAAGCCACAGCTAAGCAAAAAAATGCTGTGGTTGCAGGCTCTGTTTTAGTTGCAAAAGGCGACAAAAAGGCTAATCGCTTTTATTGGGTTTGGCCAAATGGTGAAGTGAAGTATTACGACAAACGCCATTTATTCTGTTTAGGTAACGAAGGCAATTTCGTTGCAGCAGGCGAGCAGCGCGAGATATTCGCTATCAATGATTTTCGCATTTTGCCGCAAGTGTGTTACGACTTACGCTTTCCTGTGTTTCAGCGTAATTGCAACGACTACGATGTGATGATCAACGTAGCTAATTGGCCAGCAGCTCGTCGCCATGTCTGGGATACTCTTCTAAAAGCACGCGCGATGGAAAACCTGTGTTATGTCGTGGGTGTGAATCGCATTGGTGCTGATGGTAATGATGTTGCCCACAGTGGTGGTACTGCCGTTTATGATTTTAAAGGCGACACCTTGGCGAAGCTTGAAGATGACCAATCGGGTATCATTATTCAGCGCTTAGAAAAATCACCGCTTGATGACTTTCGAAGAGCGTTTCCTGCTCACTTAGATGCTGATCAATTTCAGTTACTGTAATTGCTCGAAGCCGCATACTCAAAAATTTGTTAAACTCATGGTTGGATTATTTACTTTAAGCAATCATGAGTCGCAAAATCACCCCCGTTATTCTTGCTGGTGGCATAGGTTCTCGTTTATGGCCTTTGTCGCGTAAAGCGATGCCTAAGCAGTTTTTATCTTTACTTAGCGAAAAATCACTCTTACAGAACACGTTGTTACGAGTGGCTGACTCACGATTTAATGCGCCAATTTTAGTGTGTAATGAAGAGCATCGTTTTATTGCTAAAACGCAAATTGCAGAAATCACAGATAACTATACTTTATTGCTTGAGCCTGAAGGTAAAAATACCGCGCCAGCGATTGCCTTGGCCGCTGAATTTGCATTGCAAAATGGTCTAACCGACCCCTTACTAGTCATGCCTGCTGATCACCACATAAGTGATTTTGATAAGCTTATTGCCTGCTTAGATAATGCGATAGCGCTTTGTCAGCAACAACAATTAGTAACCTTTGCCATTACTCCCACTGAGCCACATACCGGTTATGGTTATATTCGCCAAGGCGAGCAGTTAGCTCATGAAGGTTGTTTTAAGGCGGCTGAGTTCAAAGAAAAACCAGCCCTGCAATTAGCCGAAAAATACCTTGCCAGTGGTGAGTATGGCTGGAATAGCGGCATGTTCTTATTTTTGCCGGATGTGTATTTAAGTGAGCTTAATCGTTTTGCCCCAAAGATTGCTGACAGTATCGCAAAGGCGGCTAGCTTCACCGCAGATTTAGGTTTTCAAAGACCCGTTGCGGATGCGCTCACAGCATGCCCAAGTGATTCTATTGATTATGCTATTTTGGAGCGTAGCGCTAACGTTGCTGTTATTCCTGTTGATTTAAATTGGAGCGATGTTGGCAGCTTTTCAGCATTGTCGAAAATCGCAGAAAAAGACCAGCATGGCAATTATTTAGCTTCACAAGGGGTGAGTTTAGATAGTGAAAATAATCTACTTATAAGCGAAGCTGACCACACTATTGCAGCGCTCGGCGTGAGTAATCAGGCAATTATACATACTCATGATGCCACCTTAGTGGCAGACAAAAGTGCGCTCGATAAGCTCCCAGATTTAATTAAACAGCTTGCTGTTATTGATAGCGATAAACTAACCCACCATCAAGCCGTATTTAGACCTTGGGGCAACTATCGAACTTTAATTGAAAGTACAGGCTTTAAAGTAAAGAAAATAATCGTAAACAGCGGTGCAAAACTCTCAACTCAACGCCATCAGCACCGTGCAGAGCATTGGGTCGTCGTATCTGGCGTGGCAAGCGTGCGAGTTGGCGATGATGAATTTGAATTAACAGCTGATCAATCTTGTTATATTGCGGCTAAGCAATTGCACAGTCTTGCTAATCAACAAACTACACCTCTGATCGTTATCGAAGTACAAACCGGAGCGATACTTGATGAAACTGACATCGAGCGATTTGATGATAGGTATGGGAGGGAGTAGACATAGCTATCAGCTGTCAGACGTCAGATTAGATTGGTGGGGTTGTTTAGTGCGGTGTCTCACTCAACTTTGCCCTGTTCATTCTTCGGGTAGGTTGGTTTGAGCGTAGCGAAACCCAACACAATCCATGTAAACCTTTTCTTTGGTAAATCCAAACCACCATAAAGCACTCCAAAGATTACGCCTGATCTAGAGCCTTTACCCTCGCTAACTTTCCTATGAACTAATTCACGCATCTAATACTCTTAAAAATAAAACGAGGCGCTTGGGTGTTAAAAGGGAATTACAAAGCATGGATCATCTCGATTGCGCTACATGCTGTGCTTTTATTGCTATTTGCTCGATATGGAAAGCTTGTGAAACTCCCCGCAGTCGCTGAACCGCCAAAAGTAATCAACGCGTATGTGAGTGTTGATTTAACTTCATTACCTAGCTTGCAAAAAATCCAAGAAAAACCTTCACCTGAGCAAACAGAAGGAATGCCTGATGAGGTTAATTCTTTGCCGAAAAAAGAAGAAACTTCGCATAATAGCTCTCAGCAGATAAGTGATACTAAAGTAATTAATCCCACAATAAATGGGACGAAAAAAGTTATCACTGAGATAGTAAAGCCTATTCAGACAGCTGAGAATTTAAAAATAGCCGAAGAGCCTTTTAAAAAGCTCAACCCTTATGCGCCAATCCCACAGCTTAATTTTGAAAATGGTTCTGCTAATGCGTCTTTATTTGGGCAGGATGAAGCCGCTAATGATAAATCGCCTACAGGTAGGGTTACAGTGCCTGCACAATTAACCGTCTCTGATAAAGCAACTGTCGTTTGGCAAAATGGCGATGGCAGCAAGCGTATCGAGGTGCTAAATGGCATGTGTTACGGCATAGATTTTAATTCGGTGTTTGGTAAATCTGGAGTGCCAAGTGGATCGCCCAGACCCTGTGAAGATAAAGAAGCAAAACTATTTAAAGAAATAATGAATAAGTGGAGTAAAAAGTAATAACAAAACACTTTACCTCAACTTAACTTGAGCTTTTAAAGTAGCGTTTTTTGTAATGGATATCGCTATGAACTCACTAGAAAACTATTTATTAAGCCTACAAATCAATTGCTATCACACATCAGTGATACAGGTTTCTCAAGTACAAATGCGTATTTGGCAGTCATTACAAAATAGTTCTAGTTATGCAAATAGCGTAATCGAAGAATTTGAATTAAGCGGACAACCTCTTAGTTATCAACATGCCGCCCTATTTACGCTGGTTTTACAGCAGCTCGGTTATAAAATAAAGCCAACAGAAGAAAATACTTTGTCGGTAAGGCATAACCATTTGTTACATGACATTCGTCTTGTCGAGCAGTTAAACTCTAATGAGGCTTAAGTCATGCTTTACCGTATAAAAAGGCACTTAGCCGAAACTAAGTGCCTTGGCTTAACGAAGTTACCAAATCATTTCTACAAATTCTGGGTGATCCACAAATGGGTTGCGGTTACCTTGATGTTCATAAGCAGCTTGGTTACGGTCAAGCTCTAATTGGCTCACTGGATCCTCGTTATGCCACTTTAATAACATAGTAACGACCCAGCTCTCAAAGACCTGATCAGATGAACCATTCAGTACTGCGTTACTGTAAGTTGTGTTGTTTTGCCATGAGCCAATCACGTTTTCATAGCGTGTTGCCATATAGAAATAGGCTCTTGCAAAGTCACCTTTAAATTCATCAATAGGTTCAAAAACCGTTCCTGAGTAATTTAATGAGCTAGCAGCGCTGCCTAATTTGCTGCCGTTACTAGAGGTATAGCTTGCACTAGCTACTTCACCAAATGGGTAGTTACTGCGTTTTGAATTGACATAACCATCAGTGGCAAAAATGTGATGTACGTCTGAATTCATTGGCTCAACTGTTCCACCAAACCAACTTTTTGGGAAAGAATGCTCACGGTTGTAGCAATCTGCTTCGCTGTTGTATGTACCACATTGGTCGCTCACAGCAACATAGTTGTAGCTGTCTTGGCCTGCAGGGTTTTCTGAATAACGGTCTAAAATAGAGTTGTCGTTTTCAAAATACTTATCGCGTGAAGCAACATCATAAAAACTCCAAATAGCTGAATAGCCCTGCGAGTTGTGACCTTTGATAATGTTGTATAGTTCTGTTTTCAGTGCATAACCACTAAGGCCTTGGGTTGTTACATAGTACCCCGTTGGCTCTGTTGGGGTTGTACCACCGCCGTTACCGCCACCTGAGCTATCACCTAAACTAAACGACGTAGCGTCTGAGCTTTGGAAGCTTGCACCACTGGCAAGTACTGTTTGACCGAATGAAAGGCTATAGCTACCGTTACCGTAAGAGCAGCATATGCCATCACCATAGCTATCAAAAATAGTAAAGGTATAGTCACCATCAGTTAAACATGCTTGCTCACTGTATTGAGTATTTGCTGCATAGCTGCCGCCTGATGCTACTGCACTACCTTGGCTATTGGTGATTTGCCAACTGGTTTCTTCCCCATAATTATCGGTAGTGAGGGTCAAAGATACTTGGTTATCGGCGCAGCTGCCCGTAGGTGGTGGGGTTGAGCCTGTGTTTGGTGCAAAGTTATCTACATAAACGACTTCGCTGCCATCAAAACCAGTTACATCGTAAAAGCGCAGGCCAACATTAATTGATGTGGTCGCAGAGGCTGTGTACTGATAACTGATTTGTTGCCATTGATTCGTTAATGCTGAGTTAGAATAGCCTTGATAGCCATCAACTACTAAGCGAGCTTTTACGCCACCTTCTGTATGGTAAACCCAAGCAGAAAACTCATAACTTTCACCCGCCACTACCTCTACTAATTGTTGTAAATCGGTATTACTTTGGGTGCCAGTATTAACCACGACTTGTGCTGAGTAATTACCTGAGTAAACCACATTAGTATTAGCGCTAAGACTAATACCGCTATCAATAGTGCTCCAGCTTGCAGGGGTATTTGCTGACCAGCTTTCGAAGTCGGCGTTACTAACATTTGCCAATGCTGAACTTGCTAAACAAAGTAAGCTACTGGCTAGCATATATTTTTTACATGTCCCGTGTGACATTGTATTTTCCTTTTTATATTTTAATAGTTTTTGCTGTTCTCAAAATGAACACAGCGAGTATAGGCTAATTGGCTTATGTTGCAATAATGTTAATTAATAAAAGTTTCTTATTTGGGAATTTTTGCTTTTAATATGTTTTTTTTGGATAAATACTAAATTAATAACTAAATGGAATATCAAAGCAGATTCTATTCTTTTTTAATCGCCTCAGACCTCGTTATTCTTCACGCTCAGATAAACCTTTAAAGCATTTCTATTGAGTCTTTAAAGTCGAAAAAATTGTTCGCGAAATGACAGTAGCAAGTTCGTTTCGCAGTTAACTTTTCAGGGTTACGAGGAATAAATTCATGTTGTTAAGTCAACTAAATGCAGCGGCGAGCCCGCTATCGCAAGAGCAAGTACAAAAGCTGCAAGGCTTAGTGGCTGAACTTAATCCAATTCAGCAAGCGTGGGTAAGTGGTTACTTAGCTGCTAATGCCAACGCAGGTGCATTAACCGGTGGTGTTGCTGCCACTCCAGCTGCAGGTGATGCACCGCCGCTAACTATTTTATACGGCTCGCAAACGGGTAACGCAAAAGGCGTGGCGAGCAAGTTAAAAGAGCAAGCAGAGTCGCGCGGTCTAACTGTTAAGCTAGTAAACATGGCTGACTACAAACCAACTGCCCTGAAAAAAGAAAAATTCATCACGGTTGTTGTTTCAACTTACGGTGAGGGCGAGCCACCAGAAGACGCTGAAAGCCTGCATGAGTTTTTAACAACTAAAAAAGCACCAAAACTAGATGGTGTTAAAGTGGCTGTGATCGGCTTAGGTGATTCAAGCTACGAGTTCTTCTGCCAAACAGCAAAAGGTTTTGAAGAACGTTTTAACAAGCTTGGCGCAGAAACTATTTTCCAGCGTGCTGACTTAGACGTTGATTACGATGATGAAGCAGCTAAGTGGATTGATGGTGCACTTGATGCGTTTGAACCTGATCTTAAAGCGCAGCAGCAAGCAAGTGGTGGTCAAGTTGTGGCGATGCCATTTGGTGCAGCGGCACCAGTAGCAAGCCAATACACCAAGCAAAACCCATTTGCTGCAGAGCTAAGTGTTGTGCAAAAAATTACGGGCCGTGATTCAACCAAAGACGTGCGTCATGTAGAAATCTCATTAGAAGGTTCAGACATCACCTATACACCGGGTGATTCGCTAGGCGTTTACTTCTTAAATGACGAAGCGCTTGTTGATGAAGTACTTACGCTTACACAAATCGATGCATCTAGCACGGTTAAGCTCGGCGACGAAGAGCTAACTATTCGTGATGCATTAATCGAAAAATTAGAATTAACTCAGTCATATCCAGGCTTTGTTGAAAAATATGCAACAGCAACTGGCAACCCTGAATTATTAAAGTTAGTTGAAGATAAAGCGGCAATGCGTGATTACATCGAACCTCGCCAAATCTTCGATATTATTCGTCAAAACCCAGCTCAGCTTGAAGCACAAACCTTAGTAGACTGCTTACGTAAACTACAAGCACGTTTATATTCGATCGCATCTAGCCAAGCAGAAGTTGAAGAAGAAGTTCACTTAACTGTGGGTCTGGTTGAGTTTGATGCATTCGGTAGCGAGCATTTAGGTGGTTGTTCTGGCTATTTAGCACGTCGTGCTGAAGAAGGCTGTAAAGTAAAAGTATTCAGCGAGCATAACGATAACTTCCGTTTACCGGCTAATGATGAAACGCCAATTATCATGGTAGGTCCGGGTACGGGGATTGCCCCATTCCGTGCGTTTTTACAAGAGCGTGATGCCCGTGAAGCAAGCGGTAAAAACTGGTTATTCTTTGGTAACCCACACTTTACTCAAGACTTCTTATACCAAGTAGAAATTCAAGGTTACTTGAAGTCAGGTTTACTGACTAAAGTTGATGTGGCGTTTAGCCGTGATCAAGCAGAAAAAGTATATGTTCAAGACAAACTTCGCAAAAACAGCCAAGAAGTATTTGCTTGGTTAGAAGCGGGTGCTCATTTCTATATTTGTGGTGATGCAAACCGCATGGCGAAAGATGTTCATCAGGCGCTTGTAGACATTATCAAAGAAAATAGCGGCAAAGATGATGAACAAGCTGAGCAATATTTAAAAGATTTACGTAGCGCAAACCGCTATCAGAAAGACGTGTACTAATCACGTTTAAAGCTAACAGCCGTCACTGTAACAAATTTAGGAAATACCATGAGCGAACAAGACAAAAACGTAAAGCTTTCTGATAACGAGCGTTTGAAAAGAGAAAGTAACTTTTTACGTGGCACAATTGAGCAAGATTTAAAAGACGAGATCACCGGTGGTTTCACTGCTGATAACTTCCAACTGATCCGTTTCCACGGCATGTACCAGCAAGATGACCGTGATATTCGCCCTGAGCGCGCTAAACAAAAATTAGAGCCGTTACATAATGTAATGTTACGTGCTCGTATGCCTGGCGGTATCATCAAGCCAGAGCAATGGTTAGCGATTGATAAGTTTGCTGAAGAGAAAACCAGCTATGGCAGTATTCGTTTAACCACGCGTCAAACGTTCCAGTTCCATGGTGTGCTTAAGCCAAATATTAAAGGCATGCATCAAATGCTCAATAGCGTGGGCATTGACTCAATTGCAACGGCGGGCGATGTAAACCGAAACGTATTATGTACAACGAACCCAGTTGAATCTGAGCTTCACCAAGAAGCGTACGAGTGGGCAGCGAAGATCTCTGAGCACCTATTACCAAAAACTAAAGCATACGCTGAAATTTGGTTAGATGGTGAAAAGAGTGAAACCACAGAAGAGCCAATTTTAGGTTCAACTTACTTACCACGTAAGTTTAAAACCACAGTAACAATTCCACCGAACAATGAGGTGGATGTGCATGCGAACGACTTAAACTTTGTGGCAATTGCAGAAAACGGCAAGTTAGTTGGTTTTAACGTGTTAGTGGGTGGTGGTCTTGCGATGACTCACGGTGATACAGCAACGTATCCTCGTAAAGCGGATGACTTTGGTTTTATCCCACTTGAGCACACCTTAAAAATTGCTGAACACGTGGTGTCTGTACAACGTGATTGGGGTAACCGCTCAAACCGTAAAAATGCAAAAACTAAATACACACTTGACCGTGTAGGTTCTGATGTATTTAAAGCAGAAGTTGAAAAACGTGCCGGTGTTCAATTTGAGCAAAGCCGCCCGTATGAGTTCACTCACCGTGGTGACCGTATCGGTTGGGTTGAAGGTATTGATGGTAAGCACCACTTAACACTGTTTATCCAAAGTGGCCGTATTTTAGATTACCCAAATCAACCTCTTAAAACAGGCTGTCGTAAAATTGCTGAAATTCACAAAGGTGATTTCCGCATGACTGCAAACCAAAACTTGATCATCGCAGGTGTTCCAGCTGATCAAAAAGCGGTAATCGAAGAAATTGCTCGCAACCATGGCTTAATTGATGACAGCCATACAGAGCAGCGTAAAAACTCAATGGCGTGTGTGGCATTACCAACGTGTCCGTTAGCGATGGCTGAAGCAGAGCGTTATTTACCAAGCTTAATTGAGAAAACTGAAGCGCTATTAGCGAAGCATGGTATTGGCGATGACAACATCATTATGCGTGTTGTGGGTTGTCCGAATGGCTGTGGCCGCGCCATGTTGGCAGAAGCGGGTCTGGTTGGTAAAGGTCCGGGTAAATACAACGTGTACTTAGGTGGTAACCGTGAAGGCACGCGTATTCCAAAACTGTATTTAGAAAATGTTGGCGAAGACGTATACCTAGAGGCATTCGATAAGCTAATTGGCCAATGGGCAAATGAGCGAAATGAAGGCGAGTGTTTTGGTGATTTTGTAATTCGCAAAGGCATTGTTGCTGAAGTTAAAGTTTCAGTAACTGATTTTCACGCATAATTTTATAAGCGACACCGCTTTAAGGTTTGGAATTAACCATGAGTGAATTTAAAAACATCTTAACGATGAGCAAAGAAGACCAAACAGCCATGCTGGCTGATATAAATGGTCTTCTGGCTGATAAAAGCGCAGAAGAGCGTGTTGCATGGGCACTTGAAAACTTACCAAGCACACACTTTTTGTCGTCGAGCTTTGGTATTCAAGCGGCGGTGATGTTGCACTTAGTAACATCGCAGCAGCCAGATATTCCTGTGGTACTGACTGACACTGGTTATTTGTTCCCTGAGACTTATCAGTTCATCGAGCAAATGACGGAGCGACTATCGCTTAATCTTAAAGTTTATAAAGCTGAGCTTAGCCCTGCGTGGCAAGAAGCGAAGTTTGGTAAGCTTTGGGAGCAAGGTGAAGAAGGCATTAAGCAGTACAATCAACTGAATAAAGTTGAGCCAATGACTCGTGCCTTAAACGAGCTGGGTGCAGGCACCTGGTTTAGTGGTTTGCGCCGTGATCAATCATCAAGCCGTGCTGACAAGCAAATTGTTGAAATTAGCCGTGGTACTGTGAAAGTCTATCCACTTATTGAGTGGAACAACCGCGATATTTATCAGTATTTAACTAAGCATGATTTACCGTATCACCCACTTTGGGAACAAGGTTATGTGTCTATGGGTGATGTACACACAACCCGTAAACTTGAGCCTGGCATGACAGAAGAAGAGACGCGTTTCTTTGGTTTAAACCGTGAATGTGGCTTACATATTGACGGTGATGGTATCTAATCCTAAATTCCTATCAGAATTTTCTTAAAGCGCAGCTTAGCCTGCGCTTTTTTTGTGTTATTTATATACAATCTCAGGCTTAATTCTATGAGAGAAAATCATGAGTCGTGCTGTTGTTTTTTTATTGTTGTTATTAATTGCGCCCTTAGTGCGAGCAGAAACTTTGAGGGTTGCGCTTTATGACACAGATTACCCTCCATACCATTTAGTTAGTGGCAAACAAAAGGGGTTAGTTGATGAGCTACTTGAGCGATTTGCTGAACAGTACAAGCTGAAAACTGACTATATTTTAGTTCCTGAAGTACGTTCACAGCATTTACTTGATGAAGGCAAGGTTGATGTGCGCTTAGAGTCTGAGCAGTGGTATCGCGGAGGTAATCAATACTATTGGAGTGATAGCATCGCAGTTGTTGAAGATATTTTAGTTATGCCGAGAGGTTGTCATATTCCAGCTATTGATGAGCTAGGTGGCTATGTGTTGATGGCCCGCTTTGGTTATACCTACCCGCAATTTGAAGCATTGTTTACTGCTGGCAAGTTGCACCGTGAAGACTTTTACTCTGAAATAGATATGCTGAAGGCTTTAGTTGATATGCAGCAAAATCAACGTGTTGCTGTTATCGCAAAAAACACACTGCAGTGGTATGCCTCAAAAAATAATGCTTTTAAAAAATTCACGGTGAGTGATTACAGTGTTGGTAAGGCGTCGATGCAATTACAGTTTGCTTACAATGAAAAGGGTAAGCGTATGAGCGAGCAATTTAACGAATTTATGAAAAATCTTAAATCATCCGGTGAATTTGCTAAGATTGAGAGTAACTACCAATAATCGGTAAATCGAATGATTAAGCGTTTTTGTTATCTTGCGGTTATGTTGCTACTGACCAGTGTTGCCCTGCTGTTTTATATTAAAAAGCCAGACGGTAAACCTTACCTAGAGCTGAGCATGTTCGAGCGTTACTCAGACAAAGTAAGTGGTGATGTGAGTGATTTTGCTTCGCAAAGTGCCGATACACTTACCAGCCAAGCAAAAAAGCTCACTGAGAAGTTGAGCTTGAGCAAAGACGCAAACTCATCTGTCGTCGTGTATAAATGGCAAGATGAACATGGTCAGTGGCACTATGCTGATACCCCTCACCCTAATTACGTAAGTACTGCGGTAAGTTTAGATCCTAACGACATAACAGTGTTACCCGCAGAGACATTTCAAGCTGATGAAGAGCAACCAGCAACCGTTAAAGCTAACGAAGCACCTTCAGCGCTTGGCGTATACGACCCTAAAAATGTACAAAAGATGATGCAAGACGCTGAGCAAGTAAAACAGCTTATGGAGCAACGTAACAAGCAACTTGAACAGCAGCTCAAAGAGCAAGGTGGAAATTAGCTCTGTTTGTTATGTGCTTTTAGATCGCTTTCCATTTTCATAAGTAAAATAGTGAGATAAATTTTAGTGGGCAAAGAGAATAGCACACCAACAGCAATACACGCTGCGCTGATCATAATGCCATGTATACCCATGCTATCACTTAAGTAATTGCCGGCTAATAAAGAGTGCCCCAATATAATTAGGCAAATACCTAAAATAATAAAGGTTTTTAAGATTCGAATGATGGTTTGTTCAGTCATACAAGCACCTCACTTTAGCCTTAATTAAAGTGTAGGTGCTGTTGTAATTAATGGGATTGTTCTAAATCAAGCAATTGTTGATTATCTATCCAATTTTACTGGGCCGTTGATGTTATCGATGCTTAAATCACCTGAACCCGCTTCGATAATAGTTAGGCCGAGTGTGTCATCCACATAAATACTGCCAGAGCCATCGGTTATGGTAACCGGCCCTTTGATTTGTCTTACATCGATATCGCCAGAGCCATCTTCAATAGTAAGCGCACCAGCCAATGTTTTAATGCTGATACTACCTGATTCATCAATAATACGTGCAGGTCCTTGGCTGTTTTCGATGCGGATATCACCAGAGTCATCTTCAATATCAATACGCCCTTGCCCTTGGTCTATCATAATTGAGCCAGAATCGTCACCAATGCTAATATTGCCGCTGACATTGCTAATGCGAATATCCCCCGAGTCATCATTAATATTAATAGTGCGACCCCCTTCGATCACAATTGATCCTGAATCATCATCAATGCTGATATCGTTTTGCATTGCACGTATCACGATATCACCTGAGTCATCATCGATATCCAGGTTAAGGTTGCTAGGCACAGAGACAATTAAATCAATATGAGGTGATGAACCACTGTAAAACGACAAGCTACCATTATTGAGCTTACTGATAAGCTCTGCGGTGTCGCCGTGCTTTTCGAGGGTTAATGTATAGGTCTCATCGCCTTTAGCCGCATAGATATTAGCATTCACAGTGATAGCCGTGGCGTTGCTGTCGCCTTTGATGATCAGTGAACCGGCTTCGACATCAACTTTTAATTCGTTGATATTTGCAGCCGACACGCTTAAGTCTTGTTGTTTTTGTTCTGCGATTTGACCCGGAGAGACATGAATAACACAGCCTGTTAATAATAAACTTGATGAGATGGCCGTTGCGCAAATTGCGCGTTTGAATGATGCAATAGTCATAAGGATTCCAAAATTATTGTGATTTTTATCTGGCCAGCATTTGCAAACTATGATCCAATTTTAACATGCTGATTTTTATGTGCTTTTCATTTTTTGTAAATAAGTGTGTTGGTCTAAACTGCAATTTATTAGTGTTTTAAACAAAAAAGGGGCTGAAAATTCAGCCCCTTAGTTAACTTAACAGCAATTACTGCTCAGCCAGCATATTACGCAGTACATACTGTAAAATACCGCCGTGTTTGTAGTAATCCCACTCTTTCGGGGTATCTATACGCACATCAACACTAAAGCTAATTTGTTTGCCTTCACTGTTGGTCGCAATCACACTGACTTCATTGGTTTTGTCATATAAGCCTTCAAAGTCGAATGACTCTTGGCCGGTTAGACCCAATGACTCATAGCTCTCACCTTCTTTAAATTGTAGGGGTAAAACACCCATACCAATCAGGTTTGAACGGTGAATACGCTCATAGCTTTGTGCAATAACGGCTTTAACACCAAGTAAAAGTGAACCTTTAGCAGCCCAGTCGCGTGATGAGCCTGTGCCATATTCGGCGCCCGCTAAAATAATCAGAGGCGTGCCATCTTGCTGATATTGCATCGCAGCATCATAAATGCTGGCAAGCTCATCGCTTGGCTGCATACGGGTCACACCGCCTTCGGTACCCGGTGCTAATAGATTACGTAAACGCACATTAGCAAAAGTACCACGCATCATCACTTCGTGGTTACCACGGCGCGAACCATACGAGTTAAATTGTGCTTTTTGCACGCCGTGCTCTTGCAAGTAAAGACCTGCTGGGGCATCTGCTTTAATTGCACCTGCTGGCGAGATGTGGTCAGTGGTTACTGAGTCACCTAATTTTGCTAAACAGCGCGCACCACTAATGCTCGGAATACCAGGAGGCTCAATCTCCATGCCATCAAAGAAAGGTGCTTTTTTGATGTAGGTTGACGCATCATCCCAATCATAAAGTTTGCCATCAGGAATTTGAATTTTCTGCCAACGATCATCACCTTGATACACATTGCCATAGCTTGATGCGAACATTTCTTTGGTTACAGTTTCGCGGACGAGCTCGTTTACTTCACTAACACTTGGCCAGATATTTTTTAGATAAATGTCATTACCATTAGGGTCTTGCGCAAGCGGCTCATTGTAAACGTCGATATCTGTACGACCCGCAATTGCGTATGCAACCACAAGGGGTGGTGACGCTAAGAAGTTCATTTTCACATCTTGGTGAATACGCCCTTCAAAGTTACGGTTACCCGATAAAATAGAGCTTACAACCAGTTTATGCTTTTGAATTGCATCGGTGATTTCATCAGCTAGTGGGCCTGAGTTACCGATACAGGTTGTACAACCATAACCGACAAGGTTAAAGCCTAATGAATCTAAATCATCCATTAAGTCGGCTTTTTTCAAGTAATCAGTCACCACTTGTGAGCCTGGAGCAAGTGAGGTTTTAACCCATGGTTTAACCTTTAAGCCCAGTTGCTTAGCTTTTTTAGCCACCAGGCCAGCAGCTAAAATAACACTTGGGTTTGACGTGTTTGTACAACTTGTAATTGCAGCAATGACACAGGCACCATCATTAAGCTCAAACTCTTCGCCTTTAAAGTTAACCTTAGCTGCGCCCATAAACTGAGCTTCGTTCACTGGCTCATCAGGGTTAGTTGTTGGGCCTTCATCTTCAATGCGCGCCTCTTGAACATCGCTTTTATCGCGATGTTGCATACGCTCTTCTTGAAAGCCTTTTAAGTGCTCACCAATAATGCTACCTGCTTTATCAAGGGCAATTCTATCTTGCGGGCGCTTAGGTCCAGCAAGGCTTGGCACAACATCATCAAGTGATAACTCTAGTGTGTCGGTATAATGAGCTTCATCGCCAGGGTTACGCCATAAGCCTTGGTGCTTTGCATAGTCCTCGATGAGTTTAAGTTGCTTGTCATCGCGGTTTGTTAAACGTAGGTAGTTAATGGTTTCATCATCAATTGGGAAAATACCGCAGGTTGCACCATACTCAGGCGCCATGTTTGCAATAGTTGCACGGTCTGCAAGCGGTAAATCAGCAAGACCATCACCATAAAACTCAACAAATTTACCCACTACGCCATGGTTACGCAGCATTTCTGTTACGGTTAGTACCAGGTCGGTTGCAGTTGTGCCTTCTGGCAGGCGACCATTGAGCTTAAAGCCAATGACCTGTGGAATGAGTAAACTGATCGGTTGACCAAGCATTGCGGCTTCGGCTTCAATACCACCCACACCCCAGCCTAATACCCCAAGACCATTGATCATGGTGGTGTGCGAATCGGTTCCGACTAGGGTATCTGGGTAGGCGAGTGATTTACCATTTTTACTATCGTTAAATACCACGCGGGCTAAATATTCTAAGTTAACTTGGTGTACGATGCCAGTTGCTGGTGGCACGACTTTCAAGTTATCGAAGGCAGTTTGCCCCCAGCGTAAAAATTCGTAACGCTCTTTGTTGCGCTCATATTCAAGTTTCGCATTTAAGTCGAATGAGCCATCTTCACCGTAGCCGTCAACTTGCACTGAGTGGTCAATAACAAGCTCAGCAGGTGACAGCGGATTAATTTTTGCAGGGTCGCCGCCAAGTTTTTCCATGGCATCACGCATCGCGGCTAAATCGACAATGGCGGGTACGCCGGTAAAATCTTGCATTACAACGCGAGCAGGCGTAAACGCTACTTCTGCTGATGGTTTCGCTTGAGGGTCCCAGTTTAGTAAAGCATCGATATCTTGCTTTTTAATATTAACGCCATCTTCATTGCGCAACAGGTTTTCAAGTAAGATTTTTAGAGAGAATGGCAGACGTTTTGCTTTGTCACCTAAACCTTGTAAAGAGTGAATATGGTATTGCTCACCATTAATCGTAAGCTGTTTTTGGGTATCAAAACTGTTATTCATTATTTGCCCCTGTGGTTTGAGCAAGCAATTTGGCTTGCTTTGTTGTTTCCTTTTCGAAATAGACACAGTGTTATTGCAAACTTAATACCAGCTGAGAAATTCATCTAGCTGATGAAAAAATATGCTACCTAATATAGTTGCTGCTGATGTGATTTATTTCAAGGGAAGGAGGCAGATAAAAAGGGTAGTCACTTTAAACTACCCTCAGAAATAAGTGTTTTTAGTTAAGCCAGTTTTGTTGTTTACCTTTATGACTAATAAACAGTAATAGTAAACCAATAACGATAACACACAATGGCATTGCTAATGCGCTAGTACCAAACATAGCAAGGCTATCTATCACCACAAAATTATAATATTGCTGGACTAATACGGCGATAAACGAGATTAAAAATAACTCGCGCGCAAGGGCTTTTTTTGCCAGTAATAAGATGCTCGCGAAGCTTGCTGCAAACACGGCTATCGCAAAGGCAGCCGTTGACCAGAGCGGTATGTCGCGGTATGCGGCTTGTTGTGCTTCGGGGAGTTGGTTAATCATTTCGGGTGTGATCAACAGTTGCATTACGAACGCAATGACACCTAAAAGATTCCATACAAGGGCTGCCCAAGCAAGTGGCTTGAGCCAAGCTGGAGGGTTCATAAATCACCTTTTATTGTTGTTATAATCGCATTCAATTAAAGGTGATTTATGCTAACTAAGCAAGCTCTAGTTAACCAAACGAGATAGGGCGGCGACCGGTTTTTTCGTCTACTTTTGGCTTTTTAGTACGTTTACGCTTTGATTTTTTTGGCGCTTCTTCAGCGCTTTGTGGTTGTGCTTTTTGTACAGGTTCCGGTGGGCGAGGATTTGGTGTTGCATCTTCGCTTAGTGTCAGTTGGAACAACTCACCATCGAATGCCAACACGTCACCACTGTATAATTTTTTCCGTTTTATTGTACAAATTTCATAGTTAACCCCAACATAACCTTCACCAATTAAGGCTTTTGCTTGGCCGCCTGTTTCGACTAGGTCGAGCACTTTTAGCAAGTTACATAACTCTATTGGCTCTTCTTCTAGTTCAATTTCGATGAAATCTTCGTTCATGTTGGTCTCTCTTAATTCAATCGCAGCCATTATAAAGCCTAGCACTCAATTGAACCAAGATTAAATTTTTAAGCTCTTCAAGCGGTTAAAATTTGCAGCAATAAATAATCTGACATTTTTATAAACAGTAAAAAAACTGCAGTATTTACTGGGTACACTGCGCGCGTTTGGAATTGGTGTACAAATTGCTAAATGCATGTCCGTTTCATTTTTTATTCGTTCAGGAGAAGTTGTAATGGGCGTAAGATCAGCGCTAAGAAAAGAGTTAATGGGTTTGCAAGATTCGTCATTGCTTGCTGCAGATGATGTGCGAGCTTTGTTAACGCAAACAATTAAGTCTCAGCCTGAAAAATCAGAACAAGGTTTTGCGTTAATTTCGCGCTTTAATGATAACCATAGCCAGTTAAGTTCAGGTGAAACAAATAAAGAAAAGCTGCTTCAGCATCAAACTCACCGTCTATTTAAAGATATTCTATATACCCGTCAAAGTGTTAATAGTTGGCTAAAAAAACATCTTAATTGATTTATTGTTTTTCTCACTTTAGACTACATATGTAATCTAAAGTGAGAAAGAACATGAAAAGGATAATTTCAGCAGCCATATTTTTAATTTTGGCTGGTTGTCAGCAAGCAACAGTCTACGTATACACAGAAAACCTTGAGCAGTCTCAGTTGCAATCATTAGAGCAAGCATTAAATAAACAAAGCTTACCCTATGAATATACCCAGCTTCCTGTGCCAAGAGAGTTTACTGATGCAACCTTAATGCTATCGAGCGATACAATTCTTACTCATGAAGCCGAGCAACTAGCTGAAATTATGCAGGGACTGGGTTATCAAGCTGAAATTAAGTACACCACAGATGCCAATCACTTTTACAATCATGGCAATATTGGCTTTTACTTAAGAGCTAAAAATACCACCACCAGTTTTACTATGCCGGCTCGTGTACTCACCACTGGGTGCGTTGAAGACAAGTATAATGATCTTGCAGTTACATTTAATGATAAGCAGGCGCACTTTACCCTTACAAGTGGTAGAAAAGTCTCCCTAGATTGGGATTATTTATATGGCTACCTAGTCATTTATTATAAAAATTATTCGCAAACATACAGTCATTTAACGCCAGAAGTGAGCACTCCTTTTGGTATGAAACCATCAGATACTTACCGTTACACGGCACGTGTTAATAGCCCAAGTTGGTTAAATTGCTCATTACAAATTGTCTATATGGACTAGCTTCGCGACTCAAGGTAATTACTAAGCTTAGTAATACGCTCACTCATGCCTTCGATTATGCGATCTTTAATTTTCTCACGGATCACATTAGGTAAGCGGGTGAGTGCTTCAGGGGAAATAGCTAACAAAATGGTATCGACTCTAGCGCGTGCACTGGTACTGTGCTCTCGGTTATTGATAAATGCGCCTTCCCCGATAAATTCACCGGGCTCAATGGTGCCAAGTTCGAGTAAATGACTTTGTTTGAATACCATCAGTGAGCCGCTAAGCACGATATAAAGTCGTTTATCAGCATCATACTGTTTGAAAACAGCACGGCCTTGTTTGACCAAATACAAATGACTGAATGACTCTAATAACACTTGTCGTTCACTGAGAGTAAACTCTCTAAAGAACGACAATCTGTTAATAATTTCCATTTGTTTAATTAGTGGAATGTGCTCGATTAACTTCATTGACTCACATAGGTATAGCGCGAAATTAGCTAATATTGCGCTCTTTTAGCTTGCGGGTCAATGTATTGCGGCCCCAACCAATCTTCACTGCGGCTTCTTGCTTGTGGCCAGCACAGTTGGCAAGGGCGGTTTTAATCAAACGAGTTTCGAGTTGTGCTTGAATGGCAGGCCAAATATTTTCTTTGCCTTGTTTAAGTTCAAGGTTAAGCCATTGTTGAAATGCATCCAGCCAATCACCTTCTTGCTCAGTCGGTGCAACAGCAACAATCTCTGGTGGTAAATCTTGCTCGCTGATCAGCTCACCCGGTGCCATAACCGTTAACCAGCGGCAAGTATTCTCTAATTGGCGCACGTTACCTGGCCAATTGAATAAGCGCAGTTGCTCAGTAGCTTTAGGGCTTAAAATTTTGCTTTCAACCTGCAGCTCTTTGGCACTTTTATGTAAAAAGTGTTGTGCTAGTCGTTCAATATCTTCAGTACGCTCACGTAGCGCGGGTAAGCGTAAACGCACAACGTTTAAGCGATGGAATAAGTCGTCACGAAACTTACCTTGTTTTACCAAGTCTTCGAGGTTTTGGTGTGTTGCAGCAATAATACGTACATCAACTTTAATGCTTTGATGGCCACCAACACGGTAAAACTCACCATCGGCTAACACGCGTAATAAACGCGTTTGTACATCGAGTGGCATATCACCTATTTCATCTAAAAATAAGGTGCCGCCATTCGCTTGTTCAAAACGGCCTTTACGAATACTGTCGGCTCCAGTGAACGCGCCTTTTTCGTGACCGAATAACTCTGACTCGACCAATTCTTTTGGAATGGCAGCCATATTCAAAGCTATAAATTGGTTTTCTTTACGAGGGCTGTGGTTATGCAGGGCACTTGCCACTAGCTCTTTACCTGTCCCTGACTCACCATTAATCAGCACGCTCATACTTGATGCTGATAATTTACCAATTGCCCTAAACACCTCTTGCATAGCAGGCGCTTCGCCTATGATATGCGCATTGGTTTGTGGTGCTTGCTTACGTTTAGTTTTTTTCGTTGAATTAGCACGGCATGCGCTTTCAACCAGCGCGACAGCTTCATCTAAATCGAACGGTTTAGCGAGATACTCAAATGCCCCTTTTTGGAAAGCATTTACCGCCGAATCTAAGTCTGAGTGAGCGGTCATGATGATCACTGGCAGGCCAGGGTTTTGCTCAGCAATAGTCTCAAGTAACGCCATACCGTCCATACCCGGCATTCGTACATCAGATACTAATACCGTTGGCTGGCTAAACTTTAATGCATTAAGCACATCTTGTGCGTTCGCATAGCTTTCAGTTTCAAATCCTGCACGTGCCAACGCTTTCTCTAGTACAAAGCGAATTGAGGCATCATCATCAACTAACCAGACTGTTTTCATGACTACTCCAAAAAACCATTAATCCGTAAAAGGCAAATAGATATTAAATTCTGTATGGCCTGGCCAACTGTCACAATCAATGTGGCCGTCATGTTGGTCAACCAAGGTTTGCGCTATCGATAAACCAAGCCCTGATCCATTTTCTTTGTTGGTGATCATTGGGTAGAACAAGGTTTCACGTAAGCTCTTGTCTATACCTGGGCCGTTATCCGAAATTTGGATCAGCAAGGTTTTTTTCGGCGCCTTACCTGGGCGCCTGTGTTGATGATTGATGCGGGTTTTTATTCTTATCTCGCCACCATCAACCAGTGCCTGTTGTGCATTACGAATAATATTCAGTACCACTTGTTGAATTTTACTTTGGTCAATGTACACACTCGGTATACTTGGATCATAGTCTTTCACTAAAGTGATATTGGCATTGTTATCTAACATGCTCAGTTTAATCACAGACTCTAACGCTTGGTGAATGTTGCCATAAGATTTATGCGGCAATTGATTCGGACCAAGTAAGCGGTCTACAAGCTCGCGTAAACGGTCTGCTTGTTCAATGATTAATTCGGCACATTGATCACGTTCTTGCTGATCAACCTCATATTGCAATAATTGCGCCGCTCCGCGAATACCCCCTAAAGGATTTTTAATTTCGTGTGCTAAACCGCGAATTAGGTTACGTGCTGCTTGGTACTGATGCATTTGATTCGAAGCTTGATCGTGGCGAATTTCATCATCCATTTGGCGGCATTCAAACAAAATATAATTTTCATCATGGCTGCTTATTCGGCGCGTGCTAATGGTCAGTTTGGCATGGCGTGAATCGACGAAAACCACGTCAGCTCTATGCTGGTGGCAATCAACACCATCGAACAACGAATACTGAGCAATGCGTTTTAAGTCTATCGAGTGGTAATTGAATAGGTTATCGAACGGTTGGTTGATAATGCGCTTGGGCCCTAAACCTAAAAGCTCACTGGCGCTATCGTTTGCATAAACCAGTTTAAAATCTCGGTCGAGTAAAATGACAGCAGTACTTAAATTTTTCCAAATACTGTCGAGCAGTTCAGAGTTAAAATGTGTTTCACTGAGCATGGTTGCACCATTTTAGTGCGTTTCAATTTAGTGCAGCTTAGCATACTCTTTTTACTTTGCGAGAAGTCATGTCAAAAACCTTAGTTTCCGCCATAAATTGAGGTTCTGTGCATGAAAAAGGTGCTGACTGGGCTAACCGAAACGAGTTTATTATTAGCATCATAAAGTTTAGCTTGTAATGTGTGTTCTCCACGCTCGACCTCTCTTAGTGCAAAGGTCGTGCTATTACTTGGTGCACCATGAGGTGTGCCATCAAATAAAAGCTGTACTTTAAACCCGGTTTCGAAGCGTGGGCTAATACGGGCAGTGACATACACTGACCCCGTGTTTTCTCGTACTGTCGCTTCATTAGCAGGAGAAGAAATACTGACTTTAAATTTGACAGGTGTCGCACTTGGTGCGCTATCAAGTATGCTGGTGTCGGTAGCTGGCATGGTCAGGTTTTGGGTATTCATCTTTACTTCGGTAGCGCCAGGGCGCGGTGTATCAGAAAATACTAAAACGCCGTTTTTATCTTTCCAAGAATACACTTTCTGCGCTGCGCTATAGCCAAAAAAGCTTATAAAAATCAGCGATAGTACCAATAAAGTTGTGCTTTTCACCCTGCAACCCTGCATTTTTTAATCTAAATAAAACTGTAGAGTAGAACCCGCTCAATTACCATTAAAAAAGCCCGCAGAGCGGGCTTGAGAACACACATTTATTATCTTTCAGATAATTCTGGTACAGCGTGTGTTACACGCTGTAGTACATTTCGAACTCAACTGGGTGAGTTGTCATGTTAAGTTTTTCAACTTCTTGACCTTTAAGCGCGATGTATGCATCGATTAGGTCATCAGTGAACACACCACCTTGCGTTAAGAACTCACGGTCAGCATCTAGTGATGCAAGTGCTTCTTGTAAAGAAGATGCAACTTGTGGGATCTCAGCTGCTTCTTCAGCAGGTAGATCGTATAAGTCTTTGTCCATTGCATCGCCAGGGTGAATCTTGTTTTTGATACCGTCAAGGCCAGCCATAAGCATTGCAGAGAATGCTAAATATGGATTCGCTGTTGGATCAGGGAAACGTACTTCGATACGACGTGCTTTTGCAGACGGTACTACTGGGATACGGATTGAAGCAGAACGGTTACGTGCAGAGTATGCAAGCATTACTGGCGCCTCGAAGCCTGGTACTAGACGCTTATATGAGTTAGTAGACGCGTTAGCAAATGCGTTGATTGCTTTAGCGTGCTTGATGATACCACCGATGTAGTAAAGTGCTTCTTCAGATAGACCTGCATATTTGTCACCAGCGAAGATGTTTACGCCATCTTTACCTAGAGATTGGTGACAGTGCATACCAGAACCGTTATCACCTACGATTGGCTTAGGCATGAATGTCGCTGTTTTTCCGTATAGGTGAGCCATGTTATGGATAACATATTTCATCTCTTGGATTTCGTCAGCTTTTAATACCATTGTATTGAAGCGAGTTGCGATCTCATTTTGACCTGCAGTTGCTACTTCGTGGTGGTGAGCTTCTACTACTTGACCTAGTTCTTCAAGAACTAAACAAGTCGCTGAACGCCAGTCATGTGATGAATCAACAGGTGAACACGGGAAGTAACCGCCTTTAACACCTGGACGGTGACCCATGTTGCCACCTTCGTAATCTTTATCAGAGTTCCAAGCAGCTTCTACAGAATCGATTTTGTACATAGAACCAGACATGTCTGATTTGTATTTAACGTCATCAAAAAGGAAGAACTCTGGCTCTGGACCGAATAATACAGTGTCAGCAATACCAGTAGAGCGCATGTACTCTTCAGCGCGTTTTGCAACAGAACGTGGATCACGCTCATAACCTTGAAGTGTTGAAGGCTCAACTACGTCACAACGTACGATTAGTGTAGCTTCTTCAGAAAATGGGTCCATTTTCGCAGACTCAGGAACAGGCATAAGTACCATGTCTGATTCGTTGATACCTTTCCAGCCAGCAATTGAAGAACCGTCAAACATTTTGCCGTCTTCGAAGAAATCTTCATCAATTTGATGATGAGGAATAGAAACATGCTGTTCTTTACCTTTGGTATCAGTAAAGCGTAAATCAATGAACTTAACGTCATTTTCTTTGATAAAATCTAAAACCGATTGTGACATGTGTCCTCCAATTGTTGGGTTTTATTTTTGCTGCATTATTGCTTTTCGCTTATATAAGCTGGTTTCGTGCCATGTTTTTAACACCTTGTTTAGACTTGCAAAAAACAAACAAGGCTTTGTTTTGTTAACTTCTATTGCACTAAGTTGGTGCGTAAAAGGATCATTCTGGTGCGTAAAAAGTGCGACCTTATTTTGCACAATTATTGAGCGTGCCAATTTTTCTGTTATGAACACGATTTAGTGCCAAAATATGGTTCAAAAACTAAAATTTCGCCAGTTTTGAGCTCAGATTCACTTTAATTTTCATAAATTTGTCATTTATAAAACAGATACTTATAAAAAGCCTGAAGAAAGTTTATAAATTTATATTGGATAAACTTTCATCCATGCCATTATTAAGGGATAATATGCGCCCTTTTAAATCCTATGCTGGGACATCTGGTGAAAACGCAGGTGAGTGCGTAGATCTTGCAGGATCAATGAGATTCAATTTCTCTGAGAAAAAATATGAGCATCGAAAAGTTAAGAAATATAGCGATTATCGCCCACGTTGACCACGGTAAAACAACTTTGGTTGATAAACTGCTTGAGCAATCAGGCACATTAGAAACGCGCGGCGGTAACGAAGAGCGCGTAATGGACTCAAACGACATTGAGAAAGAGCGTGGTATTACCATTTTAGCTAAGAACACAGCTATCTCTTGGAACGACTACCATATCAATATCGTAGACACCCCAGGACACGCCGACTTCGGTGGTGAAGTAGAACGCGTACTTTCGATGGCTGACTCAGTATTACTACTTGTTGATGCTCAAGAAGGTCCAATGCCGCAAACGCGTTTCGTAACGCAAAAAGCATTCGCACAAGGTTTAACGCCGATTGTTGTAATCAACAAAATCGACAAGCCTGGTGCACGTCCTGATTGGGTTATGGACCAAGTTTTCGATTTATTCGATAACCTAGGTGCAACTGACGAACAGTTAGACTTTAAAGTAATCTATGCATCAGCTATCAACGGCTGGGCAACAATGGATTTAGACGAGCCATCAGATAACATGGAACCAATGTTCCAGATGATCGTTGACGAAGTATCTCCACCGGATGCAGATCCTGAAGGTGCTTTCCAAATGCAAATTTCTCAGCTTGACTACAACTCGTACATCGGTGTTATCGGTGTAGGTCGTATCAAGCGTGGTACTGTTCGCCCTAACCAACAAGTAACAATTGTTAGTGCAGATGGTACTAAGCGTAACGGTAAAGTTGGCCAAGTAATGAGCTACTTAGGTCTTGAGCGTCATGAAGCAGAATCTGCAGGCGCGGGTGACATCATTGCTATCACAGGTCTTGGTGAGCTGAAAATCTCAGACACTATCTGTGATGTAAATACCGTTGAAGCATTACCACCGCTAAGTGTTGATGAGCCTACAGTAACAATGACGTTCTCTGTAAATACATCACCATTTGCTGGTAAAGAAGGTAAATTCGTAACTTCACGTAACATCCTTGAGCGTTTACAAGCTGAGCTTGTTCACAACGTTGCATTACGTGTTGAAGAAACTGACAACCCAGATAGCTTCCGTGTTTCTGGTCGTGGTGAGTTACACTTAGGTATCTTAATCGAGAACATGCGTCGTGAAGGTTACGAGCTTGCTGTATCTCGTCCACAAGTAATCCTTCGTGAAGTTGATGGTCAAAAAGAAGAGCCATACGAAACACTTACAATCGACTGTCAAGAAGAGCACCAAGGTTCTATCATGGAACAAATTGGTCTTCGTAAGGGTGAACTAACAGACATGTCTCCAGATGGTAAAGGCCGTGTACGTATGGACTTTATGATCCCAAGCCGTGGCTTAATTGGTTTCCAAACTGAATTCATGACGTTAACGTCTGGTTCTGGTCTTCTTTACCACACATTCGATCACTACGGTCCACATAAAGGCGGTACTATCGGTGCTCGTAAGAATGGTGTAATGATTGCTAACGCAACAGGTAAAGCACTTACTAACGCATTATTCAACTTACAAGACCGTGGTAAGTTATTCATCGGTCACGGTGTTGAAGTTTACGAAGGTATGGTTATCGGTATCCACAGCCGTGACAATGACCTAACAGTAAACGCGCTTAAAGGTAAGCAACTTACAAACGTTCGTGCATCTGGTACAGATGAAGCACAAACGCTTGTTCCACCACTAAACTACACGCTTGAACAAGCGATTGAGTTCATCGATGATGACGAGTTAGTGGAAGTGACACCTGAAAACATCCGTATCCGTAAGCGTCACTTAACTGAAAGTGAGCGTAAGCGTGCGAGCCGTCAAGCTAAAGACTAATAAGGTCTTTTAGTTTCACAAAATTAAAACCGCCGTATTGAAAAATACGGCGGTTTTTTGTTGTAATGATTAGCCGTTAGCCGTTAGCCGTTAGCCGTTAGCCGTTAGCCGTTAGCCGTCGGCCGTCAGCCGTCAGCCGTCAGCTCTCAGCCGTCAGCTCTCAGCCGTTAGCTCTCAGCTGTCAGATCGAATGGAAGATTAAATGTTTTTTGGGTATGAGTTTTATTACTGGCTCGGATGGTTAGCGATAACAGTTCTTGCTGCAAAGAAATATGGCTATCTAGGCTTGTTCATTGCGCATTGCATCATTTTTGTGAGTGTATTTGCTAGTGACTTACGCTATGTGTCGCAACTAATGTCCCAACCTGAGTGGGATGGTAATCCTGACCTTGATATTATTTTTCTCGTTGGCGTAATATTTCGTACTATAGTGATTAATGTTTTATTGCTACCCACAGGAATTTTAGGAAAATATTTCCATAACAAAGTTAATACCACTGGAATTTAGCCTAAGCTAATTTTCTAGGAAAAAATTGTTCCAACATTGCTATCAGAATTGTAGCTTTACTTATTTTGTTTGTATTTCTAACCTAGTTAATTAGTTTATTGAGCAACTCGCAACTCGCAACTCAATGGTATGGACTCCCCACCTTTGTCAAAATCGACTAAGGTGAAAGTGACAAACAAAAAGGAGCCCATACCATGACACAGTCTAGCACTATAACGATTGATTTAGCCAAAACAGTCTTTCAAGT